>DFKM01000244.1:0-2001 GCA_002373555.1 Lachnospiraceae bacterium UBA3645 | reverse complement strand
GGACAGGCACCGCGGTGCCTGTCCCCATGGGATTTTTTTATTTACAGGATAAATGCGACGGCGAAATTGAATGCTGCGCATACAAGCACGCTGATCGGAACGGCCGTCAGCAGCAGACGGTTGAAGAGCGTATTTCTTTCCTCCTCGTTTCCGCAGGAGCCCATGATGAGGGAGCCGCCGGAAGAGAACGGGCTGATCGCGCTGGACTGCGCGCCGAGGACCGTGCAGGCGAACAGGGCGACCGGATTGATGCCGGCTGAAGCCGCGATGCCGGGGATCAGCGGGAACAGTGCGGGGGCCACGACGCCGGTGGTGGAGCTGAAGAAGCTCATGATCGCGCCGACGATGCTGAAGGCAATGGGTACCAGCGGAGCGGGGACATTGGAACCGATCCAGGTCGACAGTGCTTCGATCGTGCCGGCTTCCACGGCGACGGCGATCAGCATGCCGGCACCGGCGATCATCAGGATCGTGTTCCACGGGATCCTGGCAATCGCGTCCTTCTGGGGAGCGAGCTTCATGAGGAATGCGATGACAGCGAAGATAACCGCTACCAGACCGACATCAACCTTGCCGCTGACAAACGAGATCAATTCATTTTCGGGAAGAAGGATCTTCAGGAGCGGGAAGACCAGAACGACGACCATCATGATCATCATCAGCGCCAGCGTCTGTTTCTGCTTCGCGTCAAATGCTTCCGGTTTTTTGAAGGTCACGCCCTTGCCGATATTGCGGTTCGATTTAAAGCCGAAACGGAAGATCGTGATCAGGATCAGAGAGAACAGGATCGCGAAGAGGAAGATCTGCATCTCCATGCCGAAGGTTTCCACGGCCGCGAGCTCGGGGGCGGATTCATAGGCGGTGTCGGCCAGCCCGCGGAAGATCACGCCCAGATTCGATGTGGGGAAATTTCCGCCGGCCAGCGCACCGGTATTGATCGCTACCGCACCCGTCAGCTTGTCCATTCGGGATTCTTCACAGATCACAAGGGTAATAGGAGCAAGAAAAGCAAGAACGGTGAAGAATGTGGCACCCATGACGGACAGGATCACGGCGACTGCGAACAGCGCGTAAGGAAGGAGTCCGGGGAAGGAGCGACATGCATAAAGCAGTGCACCGGACATTTTCTCCAGTGTCCCGTTGATCGCCGCGACATTATAGAACAGCGATACGGACAGGATGACGAACATCGTGCTGACCGGCCAGAATCCGATCACGTCCTTCGGTTTGAGGCCCATGACAAAACAGCCGATGATATAAGCGAATACGATACAGAAAAAACCCGTGTTGATCTTTGTCTTGTATCCGAGGAAGATGGCGATGGCGATCGCCAGAATGATCATAATACTAAGCATCTTTCGTTCTCCTTTTTCTTCAGGCTTCGATTCCGAGCAGGCGGTAAGGGATGGTTCGCGTCATGTAATACAGTTCTTCGTCGGTGATCCCGTGATCGGACAGATACTGCATGTACTCCTCCAGGGCGATCTCCCAGTTGGGATTTTCTGTCTGGCCGCCGTCTGTTGCGACCATCACGTTCTTATAGCCGACTTCGCGGATGACGTCGAGGTTGTCCGGAAGATTGCTCTTGTATCGGCCGCCGCCCATATTTTGGGCGTAGCAGCGTTCCAGAATGACATCGTAATCCCTCACCAGCCGGATCTGGTCCTCGAGGCTCATGTCTACGACCCACCATTCGGGATGGGTGATCACGATCTTCTGTACACCGGCGTCTCTGGCGGCTTCCACGACCGTAAATGCTTCCGCGGGCGAAACGTGTGCCGTCCCGAGTACCGCGTCATGATCCCGGACAAGACGGAAGACATCCTTCAGTTCGGGGATCACTTTCCCGTCACGGACCAGTTCGATGCCGTCTACCGGATCCTTGCCCATTTTCTCCAGATGTCGTTTTGCGGACTGGGTGGGAAGCCAGATCACTTTCGCGCCGAGCTTCAAACCCTTCTCGACGGCTTCCGGATTGACGCCGCCGATCACCTTGTTCAT
>DFKM01000110.1 GCA_002373555.1 Lachnospiraceae bacterium UBA3645 | reverse complement strand
TATCGATCTCCGCTTCCCACATATTTTTGCTCTGCCCGAGCATGGTTGCCGCTTCTACCGTGAAGCGGTATTTTTTTGCAAGCAGGTCGGCGGCTTTGTAGAAGATCGCAGCGCGGTCTTCCCAGGGCATGGCCATCCAGTCTGCTGCGGCGGCAAGAGAAGCTTCGATCGCCTGCTTCAGTTCTTTTTCACCTGCCAGGTGCAGATGGGCGATCACGTTTTTATGGCGGTGGGGCTCCACAATATTGACGGTGTTTCCTGTATAGATCTCTTTGCCGCCGATGATCACGGGGATCTCCACGGTGCGCGCTGCCTGCTTTTCGACCTCGGACATCAGGGCTCTTCTTTCCGGACAGCCTTCTACAAAATTCATGCTGTGTTCATTGAGCGGGCGGGGAAGTTCAAAGATACCGTTTCGCATTTCGGTTGCCTCCTTTTGCTGTTTTGTATGGAGATCGTACAGGTCTGTAAATCTCCGAAGTGATTGATTTAAAAAGATGTTATCACAGAAAATAACGAATGTAAAGCTAAAATTCATATACATGAAGATTAGTTTAATAAATACGATTATAGACATATAACATATATAAATATGAAATAACAAAAGGGACCGTTCGTTTGATGAAATACATGGTTATTTATGACATAGAATAACGCATGAAGCAGACGGCCAGGAGGACAGGACAGGGAGGAAGGAAAGAAGGGAACAGGAAGATTGACTTGCGTAAAATTTTATTATAATGTTACCTGAGATACGGCCCGGCATGCTGTCTGCACAGACCGGAATCAGTATCCGGTTTTATTGATTTTCATGGGGGACAGAAGATGATCTATATCGTCAGGCATGGACAGACGGCAAAGAATAAAGCGAACATTCTGCAGGGAAGAAGTGATATTCCGCTGAATGAGACGGGCAGAATGCAGGCGGCGGAAGCCGGACAGCGTCTTGCGGATCTGGGGATTCGCTTTGGTAAGGTCTATTCCAGTCCGCTGATTCGTGCGCTGCAGACGGCAGAGATCATTGCGCCGGGAGTCCCGGCATTCACAGATGACAGGCTGATCGAAATGGATTACGGTCCGTACGAGGGCATGGATTTGAACGATCCGGTGTCGGAGGTACTGACCTTTTTTCAGGATTTTGTGCATAACCCGGCACCGGAAGGAATGGAACCGCTTCCGGCAGTCGTGAAAAGAGCCGGGGAATTTCTGGAGACGATCCGGGAAGAGGCTGCCTCTGCGGATATCCTGCTCTCCACGCATGCAATCGCAATGAAAGGGCTGCTGGAGTATCTGACGCCCGGTTCGAACGGGGGTTACTGGTCGAAATACATCGGGAACTGCGAAGTCTATGCAGCGCAGGTGCGGGAAGACGGCACATTTTCGGTACCGGAAAAATGCTTCGGCTGATGCTGCCGGAAGAGACGGGGGATAACGACAGAGAATGTACGATGACAGATATGATTATGACGATGCTTATGAGGAGCGCTATGAACGGCGCCGGAGAAGAAGACGCGGAAGCGGCATTTTCCGGCTGCTCATTCTGCTGCTGATCCTCGGCGCATGCATTTATAAAAGAGATGCGCTGGTCACGGGCTTCGGAACGCTTTCCGAAGGCGTGCGCAGCCTCCTTTCCGGGGAAAGCGGACTGCTCCCGGAGGATCTGCCTTCGCTGAATGCGCTGAAGGAACAGATGACCGCCGCGCAGACAGAGGATGCGGCGGAAGCAGAACACGCGGATGATGCTGCGGAAACACAGGCTGCCGCGGAAAGCCCGGCGGCGGATGAAAGCCGTGAGGAAACGGCGGCACCCGGAACGGATGTGCTCTCTTCCGGTCCGTATTATTATTACCGGCAGATGAATGACACAGATCAGGAAATCTACCGGCAGCTGTACGCCGGCGTCATGGAGATGCAGGAGGATATCACATTTTCCACCCTGACCGATTATGATCATCTTTTCAGGATCGAATCGCTTGTGATCGCCGATCATCCGGAGATCTTCTGGTATGAGGGTGCGGGGACCTACACCCAGTATACGACAAGGCTGGTGCTGCATCCGGAATATACGATGAGCGCTGAGGAACGGAAGATAAGGGAAGAGAAGATTGCCGCTGCGGCGGAGGAGTTTAAATCGCGCATCGGCGCGAATGAAACGACCTATGAGAAGGTCGCCACGGCGTTCAATTTCATTGCCGGAAACTGCAAATATGTGGAGGGCGCGCCGGACGACCAGAATATCTGCAGTTCACTGATCTGGCACGAGAGCGTGTGCGCGGGCTATTCGCGCGGTGTGCAGTATCTGCTGCAGCAGCTCGGGATCGAATGCCTGTATGTCTGGGGTACGATCACGGAACGCGGCGACCACGCCTGGAATATCATCAATATCGACGGGACGTATTATCATTCGGATCCGACCTTCGGCGACCGGTCCTTCAGTGACGGTACGGAAGTCGAAAACATGCCGGAAGCCCTGGCGATGGAATACGGATATCTGTGCATGAATGACGAGGAGGCGCTCCGGGACAGGGTGATCAGCGCGGAGCTGGCCGGCTGGGTCAGTCTGCCGGCCTGTGATTCGACCGAGATGTCGTATTATCACCGGCACGGATGGTATTATCCGGAGGCTTCGGATGCCGTGTGGGAGGAGCTTTCGCACGAACTCGGCGAAGGACAGCGGTTCTTCCGGGTGCAGTTCGGGTCGGAAGAGGCCATGCAGGAATTCATTGACGGGCTGAGCGATAACCGATATGCGAAAATGGCGCTGGAGAAGCTGTCGCTTACGGAGGTGCGGACGTATACCAGCCCGAACAGCACCCTGCGGGTGGTGGTCGGGTGGATTGCATAAGAAAACCCAGATAACCCGGGGTGCCTGTCCCCGTGGGTTATTTCAGGATCCCGCTGTCTGCGACAGCGGTCAGCATTTCTTTTATCTGATCAGGCGGCAGCACGAGCGCGAACCGCACATATCCTTCCCCGTGCGGGCCGAAGCTGCTGCCGGGCGTGCACAGCACGCCTGCCCTCTCCAGCAGATCCAGGCAGAAATCCATGCTCTTTTCGTAGGAAGCCGGGATCGGCGCCCATACGAACATGCTGCCTTCGGCATCCGGGATATCCCAGCCAATCGCTCTGGCGCCGCTGCACAGCGCATCCCTCCGGGCTTCGTATTCCGCCTGCTGCTCCTTCACGGTATCGAGCGGTCCGGTCAGCGCGGCAATGGCCGCTTTCTGGATCGGGATGAACATGCCGAAATCGATCTGGCTTCGCAGGAGCTTTACGGCGTCCACGACATCCTTTCTGCCGATCAGGAAGCTGATCCTGGCGCCGGTGACATTGAACGATTTGGAGAGGCTGAAAAATTCCACGCCGACATCGATCGCGCCGGGCGTGTTGAAAAAGCTGTTTCCGGTCTTTCCGCCGAAAATGATGTCGCTGTACGCGTTGTCATGGACGATCAGAACATCGTATTTTTTCGCCCAGGCGACAAGCTTTTCGTAAAAAGATGCCGGTGCCGTGGAGCCGACCGGATTCGCCGGGAAGTTCACGATCATGAAGGCCGCATTCCGGGCAACGTCCTCCGGGATCGCGGAAAGATCCGGCAGGAATCCGTTTTCCTTCGTCAGCGGATAATACCAGGGCTCGGCTTCCGCAAGAAAGGTGCCGGCTTGGAAAACAGGATAGCAGGGGTCGGGCAGCAGCACGGTATCGCCGGGGTCGCAGAGCGCGAGCGCCAGATGGCCGACGCCCTCCTGGGTGCCGTAGCAGCTCATGATCTGATCCGGCTGGATTTCAACATGGAATCGGCGCTCATAATAACCGCATACGGCGGACAGAAGCTCCGGCAGGTCGCGGAGAGAATATTTCCAGGAATCCGGATCCTGTGCGCTTTCCGAAAGGGCTTTGACAATATGGGCAGGCGGGACGAAATCCGGCGTTCCCACGCTCAGATTGTAGACCTTCCGTCCGCGTTTTTCGATTTCCAGCTTTTTATTGTTCAGCGATGCGAATATTTCATCGCCGAAGCGGTTCAGTCGTCTTGCAAAATGCATGATGGATCCCTCCGCGTTCTCTAAACATTTGTAATGCATTATAGCGTATGTGCAGGAAATTTTCCAGTATGCAAAAAAGCACCCCGGATGGTTCCGGGGTGCTCGTTTTCAGTTCATTCAGTACCGCATTCAGTTGACTTTGACATCGTGGTCCAGGTTCATGCTGAGCGGCATCTCCCACGCGAAATGATCCGTATGCAGGAGCTTCTCCGCCAGACCGCTCATGGGCTCGCCCAGATAGTCGGTGTAAAGCTTCTGAACTTCGGGGTTCTCGTGAGAGTAACGGATCTGGCTCTTCGCATCCAGATGGCGCAGCACCTTGGTGCGGCGCTCTGCCCATTCCTCGCCTTCGTGGATCGGCTGTCCGCCGCCGCCGACGCAGCCGCCGGGGCAGGCCATGACTTCCACGAAGTCATAGTGCACCTGGTCACGGCGCAGCGCGCGGATCAGCTGGCGGGCGTTGCCCAGACCGCTGACGATGGCGATGCGGACCGTGGTGCCGGCAATTTCGAACTCGGCTTCGCGCCAGGGCTTGCCGGTGCGGATCTCCTTGAAGGTATCCATGGGCGGGTTCTCGCCGGTCAGCTTGAAGTAGGCCGTACGAAGCGCAGCTTCCATGACGCCGCCGGTCGTTCCGAAGATCACGCCGGCGCCGGTGCCTTCGCCGAGCGGAGAATCCAGTTCCTCTTCCGGAACCTGGGAAATATCGATGCACTCGCGGCGGAAGAGACGGTCCACTTCACGGACGGACCATACGCTGTCCACATCGCGGTCGCAGCCGGAATCGTTGATGCTCGGAATGGCGATCTCCGCCTTCTTCGCAACGCACGGCATGATGGAGACGCAGTGGATGCGCTCCGGCTCTACGCCGATCTTGCGTGCAAAATAGGTCTTTGCGATCGCACCGAACATGGCCTGCGGCGACTTGGAGGTGGAGAGATTTTCCACCATGTCGGGGTACTGGGATTTGATAAAGCGTACCCAACCGGGGCAGCAGGAGGTGAACATCGGATAGCGATGCTCCTTCCCGTCGGTCAGGCGGTGCAGGACCTCCGCGCTTTCCTCCATGATCGTGAGGTCTGCAGAGAAGGTCGTATCAAATACATAGTCGATGCCGATGCGGCGAAGCACCGCGCCCAGACGCTTTACGGTCGCGAACTCGGGAGACAGGCCGAAAGGCTCGCCCCAGGAGGTGCGGACCGCCGGTGCGATCTGTGCGATCTTGATGACATCCTTGTTGGCGTGCGGGCCGCCCAGAGAGAAGTCATGGATCGAATCATTGCGGGCATACAGTGCGCCGACAGGACAGTGGGTCATGCACTGTCCGCAGAGGGAGCAGTCCGTGTCGCGGATGTTGCGGAGTCCGGATACGGCTACTGTCGTACGGCCGCCGGTATTGGCAACATTCCAGATGTTCAGGCCCTGCACCTTGTCGCAGATCTGGATGCAGCGCATGCACTTGATACATTTGCTCTCGTCGCGGATCAGCTCGAAAGAGAGATCCCAGTTCATCTTCGGCACATTGGGCGGATAGATATCGGGCGCAATATGCAGGTCGTTCGCCAGTGTCTGCAGGGCACAGTTGCCGCTGCGGGAACAGGTGACGCAGTTGCCGTTATGCTGGGAGAGGATCAGCTCGACGTTCGTACGGCGGGCTTCACGCACCTTGAGCGTATTGGAGTGGACATTCATGCCTTCTGCTACGGGCGTATTGCACGCGGAGACCAGCTTTTCGGCACCGTCGACTTCCACAACGCAGACACGGCAGGCGCCGATCTCGTTGATATCTTTCAGATAACAGAGCGTAGGGATGAAGATGCCGACTGTCTTGGCAGCTTCCAGGATGGTCGTGCCTTCCTTTACTTTGCAGGGAATATCGTTGATCGTCAGCTTTACCATTGCGTTTCTCTCCCTCCTTTAAAGATGCCGAAGCCGTAATAGTCGCAGCGCAGGCAGCGGTGGGACTCCTGCTCCGCCTCGGGATCGCTCATCGGCAGTTCCATCAGACAGAAGTCCTTCTTGCGGTCGTAGGGCTCACGCTCCTTCGTCATGGCGCGGCCTGTCGGCGGCATGGGCTCCAGCTGCGGCAGCGGCACATCCACATCCACACTGATCGGATGAGAGAAGCCCAGATAATCATCAATATTGGCAGCCGCGACCTTGCCGGCGGCAATGGCGCGGATGACGGTCGAAGGTCCGGTGACGCAGTCGCCGCCGGAGAAGACGCCGGGCATGCCGGGCACCTGTGTCCAGTCCTCGGCCACGATGGAACCCCACTTGGTGGGAACGCCGACGGCTTCGAGATAGTCGGATTCGATCTTCTGGCCGGCAGCGACAACAAGGATATCGCAGGGGATGCGTCTGTCGCCGTCGCCTGAAGGAACGGGCTTGGGTCTGCCGCGGTCATAGGGACCGGCCATCATCTTGGTGGCGATCAGGGCGGACACGTGTCCGTTCTCGTCGACTTCAATGCTCTTCGGCGCATACAGATCCATCAGGGAAGCGCCTTCATTGATGGCGCCGTCGATCTCGTCAAGCTGTGCGGTCATGTCGTCCTTGCGGCGGCGGTACACGCACATGACGTGTTCTGCGCCGAGACGGATGGCGGAACGCACGCAGTCCATGGCGACATTTCCGCCGCCGACAACGATCACGTTCTTGCCAGCGAAATCAGGCTTCAGACCGTTGCCGACCGCACGCAGCATTTCCACGGCGGAAAGAACGCCGACGGCATCCTCTCCGGGGATGCGCAGCTTGTTGTCGGTATGGGCGCCAATGGAGATGTAGATCGCATCATATTCTTCACGAAGCGCGGAGAAAAGCACGGTATTTTCGATGCGGTCCTCCTCGCAGCTGCCGAGGAATTCTTCGTTTTCAACAGAGACGGGCGGAAGCTTCTTGCGCACGGAAGTGCGGAGCTTTACCTCCACGCCGGTGGAAAGGATCGCGTCGATATCCGACTGCAGACGCTCTCTGGGAAGACGGTAGCTGGGAATGCCGTACAGCAGCATGCCGCCGAGCTTGGAGCGCTGTTCGAAGATCGTGGTCTGGTGGCCCATCAGCTGCAGGAAGTAGGCTGCCGTCAGACCGGAGGGGCCGCCGCCGATGATGGCGATGTTCTTGCCTGTGGAAGGGCCGCATTCCGGAACGGGAACCACGCCGGCCTTGTCGCAGGCGACCCGCTTCAGCGAGCGGATCTTGATGTTGTCGTCCACCATGTTGCGCCGGCAGTTCGTCTCGCAGGGATGCTCGCAGATCAGCGCGCAGGCCGTCGGGAACGGATTGTCCTTGCGGATCAGGCGCACGGCATCCGCATAGCGGTGGTTGGCGACCAGAGCGATGTAGCCGGGGATATCGACATGGGCAGGACATCCGGCTACGCAGGGCACCGGCTGTGTCAGATGACACAGGCAGCGCTTGTTGTGAATGTGCTCCAGATAATCGTCTCTGAATCCGCGCAGGCCCACCAGGACCATCCGGCCGGCTTCCCGTCCGATCGCGCAGTCAGAGGTGGAAACGATCGTACGCGCGGTACGCTCCATCAGCGGCAGTACGCTTTCATCTGCCTTGCCGTCCATCACGGACTCCATCAGCGTGTACAGCTGCGCCAGGCCGATGCGGCAGGGCGTACATTTGCCGCAGCTCTGTGCCAGACAGAACTTCACAAAAGCGGAAGAAACGTCCACCGGACAGAAGCCCAGAGGGCTTGCGGCGATACGCTGTTCCAGCACCTTGTAGAAGCTGTCCACGACAGTCTGCGCCTTGCTGCTGGTCATAAGATTTAATCGATTCATGTTCTTTTCTCCAAATCTTATAGTCTGAGTCTTCAAACTTCGATAAGATTATAACAAAATGATGGCTGTGGAGCAAAATATATATTTCATGCATGCGAAATATGATATATATATAAGTGTGGATATGCTAATATTAAAACTGGAACGGGAAGGACGCATTTTGTCAGGAAAAGAGGTATTAATGGAGAAAAAACAGGCTGCCGCGCCGATGACCGTAATGATGGGCGCGGACGCATTTGCAGAGAAGGACGGAACATGTATTTACTGGCTCGGCTCGGCCGGTATTCTGATCAATGCACGCGGTACATGCATCATGATCGACCCGGTGCTGGAGAACAGCGAAGCGGATCCGGCGCTCAGCGAAGCGGGATTCCCATTCCTGGTGCCGCCGCCGGTCCGGTGCGCGGACATCCCGCGGCTGGATGCGGTGCTTTATACCCATGCGGATTATGATCATATGGCGCCGGGAACGGCCAAAGCGCTGCTGCGGCTGGACGTGCCGTACTATGGAACCGAATTCACCTGCTTCCGTCTGCAGGAGGATTTCGGGATCGGTCTGCAGGGCGCGGGCAGAACGATTCCCATGTCTTATGCGCAGGAGACCGTGATCGGAAACATTTCCGTGCGGCTGACGCACTGTGTGCACAACTGGCGCGCGAACCGGCCGGAATTTGACTGGGAATACGGGCCGGATGACTGCTGCGGGTTTTATATCACGACGCCGGACGGAACGGTCTGGGCGCCCGGGGACAGTACGCTGCAGCCCTGGCATTTTGAGGAACCGGCCCCGGATCTTCTGTTCTTCGATATTTCGGCGGATCCGTTCCACTTCGGGACGGAAAACGCGATCCGGCTTGCGAACCATTACGGAACGAGCGATCTGATCCTGTATCATTACGGTACGTATCTGGCGCCGGAAAAGCCGGCGTTTAATGCCGATCCGGCATGGACCGAAGGGCGGATCGAAGATCCGGCGAGACTGCATATCCTTGCACCGGGAGAAGAATTCCGGCTGCAGAAAAAAGGGAAGTGAGAAGCTATGAACAGACCGGACTTTCAAAAGATCAAAAGACAGATCGCTGAAATACAGAAAATCGAGGCCGCCTTTGAACTCATTTTCTCAGGGACGGCGCAGCTGGAACAGGATGTGAAGGATGCCTGTCTTGTTGTGCTGAAAGCATCTGCGGCGGAGGCGCTGCAGGAGATCCCGGTCAGCGAGCTGAAGAACTCCAGGGCCGGCATCCGGACAGCGCTGCTGGAAGAGGCAGGCTATCATACGCTTTACGATCTGTACCGGGCGGAGGATCATGCGCTGCAGGGAATCCCGGGGATCGGCGAAAAGCAGGCGGAGGCGGTCCGCACAGTGACGGACGGCTTCCTGAAAAGCCTGGCCGGCCGCGGCCATATTGCCGTGGATCCGGAGGACGGCGATCCCGCGTCCATGGATCTGCTGGTGAAAACGGCGAAGTACCGGCAGGCGGAAATGGTCAGAAAGGACGCGGAAAGCTTCCGGGCGCCGCTGCATCAGCTGGCCGGAGAACGGATCGCGGCTGTGAGGATCCGCAATGCCTTCCGGTGGTTCTTTTCCTCTGCAGCGGCAAAGGAAAAGACGATCCTGGCCGCGGAGGCGCTGGAGACGCTGTTCGGCGATCCGCTGTTCATCCGTGCGCAGAATGTCCTGACCGTATTCGGCGCTGCGCTGGAAACAGACCGGACAGCGGCAGTACGCGATTATGAGAAGAACAGCGCGGCTTATTATGCGCTGTTTGAAAAATATTCCGGCAGCGGCATTTCCCGGGAACTGATCTACAGCAGTGTTCCGGCACAGCTGGCGGCGGAGATCAGTGCCGAGGAACTGGATCTGCGGCATTTTACCGGCAACCTCAGGGCTTATCAGGAGTTCGGGACGAAGTATATCCTGCATCAGAAGCGGGTGCTCCTGGGCGATGAGATGGGACTCGGAAAGACGGTCCAGGCGATCGCTGCCATGGCGCATCTCGAAGCGCAGACGCCCGGGCGGCATTTCCTGATCGTCTGTCCGGCCTCCGTCATGATCAACTGGTGCCGGGAGATCCGGAAATTCAGCAGTATCCGGCCGTATCTCGTCCATGGGCAGGAATGGCAGGCCCGGTTCGAAGAATGGAGGACAGACGGCGGCGCCGCGGTAACGAGCTTTGAAGGCATGGCGAAGATCACAGGATGGATCAACAACGCCATGACGCTGTCCCTGTTCGTCATTGATGAGGCGCATTATATCAAAAATCCGGAGGCGCAGCGCACAAAGAACATTCATAAGCTGGAGGACGAATCTGAGCGGATCCTGCTGATGACGGGCACCCCATTGGAGAACCGCGTCGATGAGATGTGCGAACTGATCGGCTTCGTGCAGCCGGATATGGAGGAGACGGTCCGGACCAATGCCGGTCTCCGGAATGTCCCGGAATTCCGGCAGATGCTCGCGCCAGTTTATCTGCGCAGACGCCGGGAAGATGTTCTGAAGGAACTGCCGCCGCTGACCGAGCAGGAGGAATGGTGCGCCATGACAGAGGCGGATACGGCAGCCTATCTGGTGCAGGTCGCGGAAGGGAACTTCACGGGCATGCGGAGGGTCGCCTTCCTGCAGGACGATCTCACGGCATCCGGAAAAGCGATCCGGCTTGCCGAGCTTTGCGGGATGCTGTGTGAAGAAGGAAGAAAGGCTGTCGTTTATTCGTATTTCAGGGAAACGGTGAGGAAAGCTTCCGCACTGCTGGCGGAGCACTGTACGGGCGTGATCACGGGAAGCACACCGGCTGCGGAGCGGCAGCTGCTCATCGACCGGTTCTCGGCTGCGGAATCCGGCTGTGTGCTCGTCTGCCAGATCCAGGCGGGCGGTACGGGACTGAATATCCAGGCGGCATCCGCCGTCCTGTTCTGCGAACCGCAGATCAAGCCTTCCCTGACGGAGCAGGCGCTTTCCAGAGTCTACCGGATGGGCCAGGTGCGGAGCGTCCAGGTGTTTCATCTGCTCAGCGAGAACTCCGTGGATGAAGCGGTGATGCGCATCCTGCAGGAAAAGCAGGGAGAATTCGATCTGTTTGCCGAAGAATCGGTCATCGCGGATGCGGCCGACACGGTCGCGGATTCCGAATGGATCCGGCAGGTCGTGGAGCAGGAGAGACAGAAGTATCTCCCGGCCGTGATCGTACAGTCTCCGGCGCCTCCGGCGCCGTAAAAAGCGGATGCGGGGGCGGAAAGCCGTCCCCGCTCTTTCACCCCTTCAGTCATCCGGTTCCACCGTGCGCAGGGTCTCCCCGTCGAAAAGGAACACGGAATCCGAAAGCTGGTCTTTTGCCGCGACCTGTGTGGTATTCACGAAGCTTACCAGCTCCGGAAGCTCCCGCCTGCTCATGTCCTCCGGCGTACAGGAAACGCCGAGGACGAGAAGTTCGTGACGGCTTGAAGGAAGGATATAATAAGGCTCGCCGATCTTTTCGTATATCTGCCGCAGGATCTTCGGGTAAGCGATCGCGGAGGCGCCGTTGAACGCCTTGCGGTTGGTGACG
Source organism: Lachnospiraceae bacterium UBA3645 (assembly GCA_002373555.1). Taxonomy (GTDB): domain Bacteria; phylum Bacillota; class Clostridia; order Lachnospirales; family Lachnospiraceae; genus UBA3305. The sequence continues at coordinate 6,856 of DFKM01000110.1, read as the reverse complement.
ATCCACAGCTTATCATCGGCGCAGATCTCCTGCATGGATTCCGCCAGCCCGTCGGCATCGTACAGTTCGCAGAGCTTCTGTGCCAGCGGGGCAATGATGTAGCTCTCGTTCTTCTCCGTATTTTCCAGGGCCTTCTGCAGGACTTCCTCCCCGCTGCATTCGAAGAAGGAGATCTGGGCATCTGTTACCAGATAACTGAGTTCGGAGCCTTCCGATCTTCCGAGGACGAGCCTCGCAATGAGCGAGATATCCGTCCCGGGAACGGAATAATGGGGGATATGGGAGAGATCCATATCCTTATACGCCGGGACGGCGTCGAGCTTTTCGGAATCCTGCAGGGCAGCGCTGCTGACGACCTCACTGATCTCAAAGAGGGTGTCGGTCCTGCCTGCGATCGCTTCAGCCAGCTTCCGTATGGAAGCCGGGCTCCGGAACTGATCCGCATAGTCTTCCGGGTAGATCATCATGGCGGCAGGCAGCCCCGGTCTGCTGATGCACAGACAGGCCTTCCCTTTGGGCGTCTCCGCGGCTGACTTCTCCGTGATCTCGAAGTCAGGGATGCATTCGGAAAGCGCCGCATGAAGTTTTCTGGTCATGGTTTCGATCTTCATATTCTGAGATCCTCCCTTTTTGCTATAATAAATACAAAGAAAGCGCTGAAATGTCCACAAACTATTCGTGTCAATTTTTAAGACAAAAAGTGATTGACAGATCGTGTCATTAAAAAGTGCTGCTGAAAGTGTCCGAAAATCATGATAATCAGAACCATTTCCGAAGAACTGAAAAAGACGTACTGCGGGAAAGTGCTGAAGCTTTCGCTGAGCGCCGGCTGTACCTGCCCGAATCGGGACGGAACGGTCGGGACAGACGGCTGCAGCTTCTGCTCCGAAGGCGGGTCCGGTGATTTTGCTGCTTCTTTTGCACCGGCGGAAGACCAGATCCGGGAGGCGAAAAAACGGGTTGATGCGAAATTTCCGAAGACGATGCCGCCGGAGGACCGGAAATACATCGCGTATTTTCAGTCGTTCACAAATACCTACGGAGATGCAGACAGACTGCGGAAGCTCTATACGGAAGTGATCCGGCGGCCGGAGATCGTGATCCTGTCCATTGCCACCAGGCCGGACTGCCTGGACGGAGAGATCATGGAGATGCTCGCGGATCTGAACCGGATCAAGCCGGTCTGGGTGGAGCTCGGATTGCAGACGATCCATCAGAGCACGGCCGACAATTTCGGGAGAGGCTATGCCCTGGGGGTGTTTGCGGAAGCAGTCAGGAAGCTGAAAGCCGCCGGCATCACCGTCATCGTGCATCTGATCCTGGGACTGCCGGGGGAAACAGCAGAGGATATGCTGGCATCGGTGCGGTATATCGCATCGTTCCGGCCGCAGATCGACGGCGTCAAGCTGCAGCTGCTGCATGTGCTGAAGGGGACACGGATGGGAGCGGACTATGCGCGCGAACAGTTTCCCGTAATGACGATGGAGGAATATACGGATCTGGTCGTCCGCTGTCTGCAGCTGCTCCCGGAGGAGATGATCGTTCACCGCATGACGGGCGATGCGCCAAAGAAACTGCTGATCGCGCCGGCGTGGAGCGCGGATAAGAAGCGGGTGCTCAATCTGCTGCGGCAGAAGATCCGGGAAGCAGAACGGACCGGCGGAGCGGAGCGATCATCAAAAATATGACAGCCCGGTATTTACTTGAAACGGCCGATTGTTGTAAAATAACAGAAAATGATTGGGCGGGTGATGTTTATGAATTTTGTTTTTCTCTCCCCCGGATACCCTGTGACCTGCACAAATTTCTGCAGTGAACTGCATGCACACGGTGTGAACGTGCTGGGGATCGGCGATACGCCGTATGACGAACTGAGCGGACAGACAAAGAACGCATTGACGGAATATTATTACGTAGCCTCGCTGGAGGACTACGATCAGGTCTACCGTGCTGCCGCATTCTTTATCCATAAATACGGCAGGATTGACTGGCTGGAGTCCCTGAATGAGTACTGGCTTCCGCTGGATGCAAAGCTCCGGACGGATTTCAACATTGCCGTCGGCACACGCACCGACGGGATCCGGGATCTGGTCTCCAAATCCGGCATGAAGCGCGTCTTCCTTGATGCCGGCATCCCGACGGCGCGGCAGCATATCGTGTCGGATCAGGCAGCTGCGGAAGCCTTTATCCGGGAAGTCGGGTATCCGGTCATTGTCAAGCCGGATATCGGTGTCGGCGCGAACGGCGCCTATAAGCTGCATGATGCGGAGGAACTTGCCGCGTTTTACCGGTCGCTTCCGGAGGAACCGTATGTCATGGAGGAGTTCCTCTCGGGGGATATCTGCACATACGACGCTATCCTGGATTCCCGCTGCGAGCCGCTGTTTGAATCCATGTGCACGTATGCGCCGGTCCTGGATTCGGTGCAGACGGATGAGAATATCACGCTTTATACCACGGCGGATGTCCCGGCGCAGCTGCGCATGCTCGGCCGGAAAACGGCAAAAGCGTTCGCGGCATCCCGGCGATTCATTCACTTTGAATTCATTCATCTGTCAAAAGACTATGCGGGAATCGGAAGAGCCGGCGATTATGCGGTCATGGAGGTCAACATGCGGCCGGCCGGCGGACATGATCCGGATATGATGAATTATGCGCAGTCCATCAACGTCTACAGCATTTATGCGGAGATGGTGACGACGGATGCCCGAAGCTTCCCGGCGCCGGATGTCTGTTATTACTGCGCCTATGCCGCGAGAAAAGACGGCCATACATTTACGCATACGCACGAAGAGATCATGGAGCGCTACGGTTCGGATATCGTGCTGCAGGAGGAAATGCCGCCAATCGACTGGCCGTCCATGGGCCGGTACGTCTATCTGGCGAAGTTCAGGGAAAAGGAAGAAATGGAGAAGTATTTCTCCTTTGTTCTCGGCTGACGGCGGGAACAGGAACAGTAAGAGAAAGGTTGATTGATCCAGATGTACAGAGAAGAAATCACACATTACAGCAATTCACTGGGCCGCGATATGCATATCCTGATCCACGGACATGCAGGCATGCCCATCCTGTGCTTTCCGACACAGGATTCCATGTGTCACAATTATGAAGATTTCGGCATGACGGAGCAGCTTTCGGATTTTATCGACGGCGGAAAGATCCAGCTGTTTGTTGTGGATACCGTGGACCGGGAAAGCTGGTCCAATACCTTCGGCGACTGCGCCGCGCGTGCGGACAGGCAGGAGCAGTATTATCATTATATCGTGGATGAGGCGGTCCCGTTTATCCGGAGCAGAAACCCGGAGATGCCGGCCGTTACGGGCTTCAGCATGGGTGCGAATCATGCTGCGATCGTTTTCCTGCGCCGCCCGGATCTGTTCCGGGGCGTCATCGCGCTCTCGGGGATCTATGATTCGGATATTTTCTTCGGCGGCTTCATGAATCCGGTGCTGTATGAGAATTCACCGGAGCGATTCCTGCCGAATATGCCGAGCAATCATCCCTATATCGAGCTGTACAACAAGCGCCGGATCATCTTCTGCTGCGGTCAGGGCGCGTGGGAGGAAGACGGCGTGCGCACGCTTAATAACCTGGACAGCATTTTCCGCAGGAAGGCCATCTATGCATGGTGTGATTTCTGGGGCCATGATGTCAACCATGACTGGCCGTGGTGGTATAAGCAGATGCGGTATTTCCTTCCCTATATGCTGGGAGAAAAGTGAACGGAAAATGGCGGGGATAAGGAAAAAACTGCTGCTCCTTGCAGCGGCAGTGCTTCTGCTGCCGGCTTCGGGCATAGGGGCAAAAACATCGGAGAGGCCGGTCCTGTCAAAGCTTGAATCGGTCGACCGGCTCACCGTGGGGAACGAATTTTTCCTGAAGGGAAAGATCCGTGCATTGCGGCCGCTGACGAAGGTCCGCGTGCAGATCAAAGATGTGTCGGGGAAAACGGTGCAGCACGCATCCGCAGCACCGGACACGAGAAGCTTCAATCTGAAATCGATCTCCGGGAGCCTTCATTTTGAACTGCTGCCGAAAGGGAAATATACGCTCAGGATCACTGCTTCAGACGGGAAATATACAAACGTAAAGCTGCTGCAGAAGACATTTTCGGTCGTCAAAAAGCGGAAAAAGGCGGAAAAGCTGATCCGCACCGCGGAAGCAGAGATCGGATACGAGACGCCGATGAAGCTGGAGAAGACCAAATATGAGAAAGAAACCTTCGGGACGAACGGGCATCTGTGGTGCGCCTCTTTTGTCTCGTGGTGCGCCAATGAGGCCGGCATATCCAAAAAGATCGTTCCCAGAAGCAAGAGCACGCTGTATATGGGCGCACGTGCAAAAAAGCATTATCATGCATGGAACGGCAGCGCCTGGGGAAATCTGAAGCGCGGCGATGTGGTGTTCTTTTCGCCGAAGAAGGCTTCCCTGCGTTATCCGAACGGCGGGAAGGCCGTGCATCATGTCGGCATTGTGCAGCGCGTTGACAGAAAAGCCGGGATCCTGTATACCGTGGAAGGGAATGTCGCGAAAATGCTGGAGGACGGCAGCCTGGATCTCTGGAACCGGGTGGTCCGGGAGGTCACCCATCAGCTGAAGACCCGGACCGGACAGATCACCGAAAGCGATAATGCTTTTTTTGCAGGCGAGTATGTCTGCGGTTATATAGAAGTCAGATAAGGCCGCTGCTATAACTGCGCGGCGGAAAGCGGAACAATGAATTATGTATATCTCCTCCGATGTGCCGATGGATCACTTTACTGCGGCTGGACCACCGACCCGGAAAAGCGCCTTGCAGCGCACAACGCCGGTACGGGTGCGAAATACACCAGATCCAGACTGCCGGTGGAACTGGTGTACTGGGAGGAATTTACGGAAAAAAATGATGCCCTGCGCAGAGAGCGGCAGATCAAACGACTGCGCCGGCAGCAGAAACTGGCGATGATCGAGGAATGGAAAGAGGGGAGAGAGCAATGTTCTTCAGAAAAAAGAAAGAACCGGAAGTCGTAACGTTTACGGTCGTTCAAAGCCGGGAAGAAGCGGAAGCAGTCCTGGAACTGCTTGCGGAGAACGGGATCAAGGCGGTGGCGAGGGACCGGGAGAGCGAGGAAAGCTTCCTGATCGTCAGCAGCGGAAACGCCGGAGGCGGGATCGGGATCCTGATCAACGGGGAAGATGCCGAGCTGGCCGCGCAGATCCTGGCGGAGAATCTGCCCGCGGAAGAGGAGTATGAAGAACTCACGGACGAAGAGCTTGAAGAGCTCGCCATGTCCATGGAGGAGATCACCGGCCTTCCGGAAGAGGAGCCGGATGCAAGCGATCTCAAGGTCCGGGAATGGATGAACGGATAAGACAGGAGACGGCGGAAAGCCGTCTCTTTACTTTTCGGCGGGGTATGGTACAATGCTTCCCGGACTGTTTTGTCTGAAAGGAGCTTTTGAACATGAGAGTTGCAGTGACTTATGAGAACGGAAATGTATTCCCTCACTTCGGCAGGACTCCTGCCTTCAAGGTTTACGAGATAGAAGACGGGAAGGTGGTCTCTTCGGAAGTCCTTCCCACGAACGGCACTGGCCATGGTGCGCTTGCCGGATTTCTGCAGAACGGAAGCATTGACGTGCTGATCTGCGGCGGCATCGGCGGCGGTGCGGTAAACGCAATCAACGGTGCAGGCATCAAGCTTTATGCCGGTGCAAGCGGAAATACGGATGATGTCATTCAGATGCTGATCGACGGCACGCTTCCCGAGATCGGGGAAGCCAACTGTGACCATCACCATCACGGAGAAGGCCATGACTGCCACAGCGAAGGTGAAGGCTGCCACGGTGAAGACGGCGGCTGCCACGGCGGAAGCTGTGCGCCCCAGCCGGAATTTACCGGACGCAATGTCGGAAAGACCTGCCGCGTGCATTACAGAGGCACGTTCGACGACGGATCGCAGTTCGATTCCTCCTATGACCGCGGACAGCCGCTGGAATTCATCTGCGGCGCAGGCCAGATGATCAAGGGCTTTGACAAAGCGGTCGCCGATATGGAAGTCGGACAGGTCATTGATGTGCACCTGATGCCGGAAGAAGCCTACGGCATGCCGGATCCGAACGCGATGATCAAGCTCAACATCGCCCAGCTGGCCGGTTCGGAGGAACTGGAGGTCGGACAGCATGTGGTGCTGACCAATTCCATGGGACATCCGTTCCGCGTGGTCGTCGCCGAGAAGACAGAAGAGACCATCACATTCGATGCCAACCATGAAATGGCCGGCAAGGAACTGAATTTCCGGATCGAGCTGGTGGAAGTGAAATAAGATGCAGGGGGAACGGTCAGTCAGGACGGTTCCCTTTTTATATTGAGGAAACAGGCAATTCATGTTAAAATAGTGACACTCATAAAAAGGAGGAAGTTCCTTATGGAAATCACGAAAGATATTCGTTATGTCGGCGTCGACGATCATCAGATCGATCTGTTTGAAGGTCAGTATGTCGTTCCGCTGGGAATGGCTTATAATTCCTACGTGATCGATGATGAAGAAAGCATTGCGGTCATGGATACCGTGGATCAGAATTTTACCGAAGAATGGCTTGCCAACCTGGACCGCGAGCTCGGCGGAAGAAAACCGAACCTGCTGATCATCCAGCATATGGAGCCGGATCATTCCGCGAGCATCCGCAGATTCTGCGAAGTCTATCCGGATGTCGTGCTGCTCGGGAATGAGCTGACTTTCACCATGATGGATCAGTTCTTCCCGGAGGGGATCAAAGCCTCCCGCGTGACCATAAAGAACGGGGAGAAGATCTGCCTCGGCAGGCATGAACTGACTTTCGTCTTTGTACCGATGGTGCACTGGCCGGAGGTCATG
>DFKM01000046.1 GCA_002373555.1 Lachnospiraceae bacterium UBA3645 | reverse complement strand
GGAGATGATCCATACCTATTCGCTGGTGCATGACGATCTGCCGGCGATGGATAATGATACGCTGCGGCGCGGAAAGCCGACGACCTGGTCGGTCTACGGAGAGGATGTGGGCATTCTCTGCGGTGATGCGCTGCTGACATTTGCTTTTGAGACGGCGGCAAAGGGTTTTGCGATGACGGCTTATCCGGAAAGAGTGGCGAAGGCGATCGGCATTCTGGCGCAGAAAGCGGGCATTTACGGCATGTGCGGCGGACAGACCGTGGACGTGGTCAATACCGGAAAACCGCTGACGGAGGATCTGCTGGAGTATATTTACCGGGACAAGACCGGCGCGCTGCTGGCGGCTTCCCTGATGATCGGCGGCGTACTGGCAGGTTCGGAGGATGTGGAGAAGCTCGAGGAGACAGGCTATATCCTGGGCCGGGCATTTCAGATCCAGGATGATATCCTGGATATCACAAGCACCGAGGAGGAACTCGGAAAGCCGATCGGCAGTGATGAGCGGAATCAGAAGGTGACGTATGTTACGCTGCACGGGCTCGACGGCGCGAAGGCGGAAGTCCATGCGCTCACGGAACGCGTGAGGGAACTGATCGGAGAAATGCCGGGAGAGAAGGATACGCTGCTGGCACTTGTGGATAAACTGGAGACCCGCACTTACTGATGTGTGCGAAAGGAGTTATATGGTACTGGAACGCATAAATAAAGCGGGCGATATTAAAAATATCGATCCTAAGGAATACGGTCTTCTGGCGCAGGAGATCCGGGAAAAGATCCTTGAGGTGGTCAGCAAAAACGGCGGTCATCTGGCCTCGAGCCTGGGCGTTGTGGAGCTGACGATGGCGCTGCATCTGACCTTTGACATCCCCACGGACAAGCTGATCTGGGACGTGGGACACCAGTCCTATACGCACAAGCTGCTGACCGGCCGTGCGCATGAATTCGGAACGCTGCGTACCTTCGGCGGGATCAGCGGATTCCCGCGGACGAGCGAGAGCGACTGCGATCCGTTTGATACGGGCCACAGCTCGACGTCGATCTCGGCAGGCCTCGGTTTCGCACATGCGCGCGATGCGAAGGGGGAGGATTACAAGGTCATTTCCGTGATCGGAGACGGTGCGCTGACAGGCGGCATGGCGATGGAAGCGCTGAACAATGCTTCGCAGCTGAAAAGCAATTTCATCATCGTGCTCAATGACAACAATATGTCGATTGCGGAAAACGTGGGCGGCATTTCCACCGCGCTCGGAAAGCTCCGGACGGCGCCGCGGTACAATGCGCTGAAGGAGAATGTGAAGGATTCGTTTTCCCAGATCCCGAAGATCGGGAACAGCCTGGTCTCCAGGATCAGCCGGACCAAGAACAGTATCAAGCAGCTGGTCATTCCGGGCATGATCTTTGAAGATATGGACATCACCTATCTCGGCCCGGTCGACGGCTATGATATTGATGCGATGCGCCGGACGTTCGAGGAAGCTTCCCGGCTGAACCGTGCCGTTCTCGTGCATGTGATCACAAAGAAAGGCAAGGGTTATGAACCGGCGGAGAAGAATCCGGAACGTTTCCACGGGATCGGCGCCTTTGATCTGGCGACCGGCAACAGCCTGAAGAAGAAGGAAAAGCCGGACTGGACGGATGTGTTCGCGCATACGTTCATGCGCATGATGGACCGGGATCCGGATGTCGTAGCGATCACGGCCGCCATGCCGGACGGGACCGGTCTGAGCAAGGTGAAGAGCAAATATCCGGACCGTGTTTTCGACGTCGGCATTGCAGAGCAGCATGCGGTCACCTTCGCAGCGGGGCTTGCCGCCGGCGGGCTGAAGCCGTATTTCTGCGTTTATTCCTCCTTCCTGCAGCGGGGATTTGACCAGATCATTCACGATGTATGTCTTGCATCGCTGGATGTGAAATTCTGCATCGACAGGGCCGGCCTGGTCGGCAATGACGGCGATACGCATCAGGGTATTTTTGATCTTTCCTTCCTGTCCATGATCCCGAACATGACCGTCATGGCGCCCAAGAACCGCTGGGAGCTTGCGGATATGCTGAAGTACAGCCGCACGTTCGGCGGGCCGCTGGCGATCCGGTATGCCAGAGGACAGGCGTCGGAGGCATTTCAGGATGACCGCGCACCGATCGAATACGGAAGGGCGGAATGGCTTGTCAGAGGGCAGGATGTCGCGCTTCTGGCGGTCGGCACGATGGTGGCTGTTGCGGGAGAGGCAGCGGAGCTCCTGAAAAAGGACGGGATCCGGGCTTCGGTGATCAATGCCAGGTTCGTTTCTCCGGTGGATGCAGATGTCCTGCGGGAAGCTGCGCATAATCACCGGATCGTTTTCACACTCGAGGAGAACGTCAAGAGCGGCGGTTTCGGGGAACATGTGGCACAGAAGATCGCGGAAGAGGGGATCGGACTGAAAGTGAAGATCCTTTCGGTGCCGGACGGCTTCGTCCAGCATGGCAGCGTGAATGAACTGCGGAAGATGCTGGGGCTGGATGCGGAAGGCGTTTACAGAAGCGTCCTGTCCGTTATGAAAGGCGCGGAACATGAAGGAAAGGCTTGATAAACTTGTCCTGGCAGCCGGGCTTGCCGATACCAGAGAAAAGGCACGGACCATGATCATGGAAGGCCTCATCCTGGTGAACGGCCAGCGGGAGGACAAGCCGGGGAGCATGTTCAAAGAGGATGTCACGATCACGGCGAAGGAAGGCGGCCTGAAGTATGTCAGCCGCGGCGGTCTGAAGCTCGAGAAGGCGATGCAGGAATTCGGCCTGGATCTGACCGGACTGACCTGCATGGATGTCGGTGCGTCCACCGGCGGCTTCACGGACTGCATGCTGCAGAACGGTGCGAAGAAGGTGTATTCCGTGGATGTCGGGTACGGCCAGTTCGCCTGGAAGCTCCGGCAGGATGAACGGGTTGTCTGCCTGGAAAAGACCAATATCCGCTATGCGGATAAGACGATCATTCCGGAGGATATCGATTTTACATCGATCGATGTCTCGTTCATCTCGCTGACGCTCGTTCTGACGCCGGTCAAGGCCTTGCTGGCAGAGCAGGCTTCGTTGGTCTGCCTGATCAAACCGCAGTTTGAAGCCGGCCGGGAAAAAGTCGGGAAGAAGGGCGTTGTCCGGGATCCGGCCGTGCATGAGGAAGTGATCGTCAAGGTCATCGATCATGCGAAGGAGCTCGGATTCTTCATCCGCGGACTGACATTTTCACCGGTCAAAGGTCCGGAGGGGAACATCGAATATCTGCTCTATATCTCGACCCAGCCGGGAGATGAGATCACAGCGGATGCTGCGGCCGTCGTTGCGGCTGCGCACGAGGCGCTGGACCACGGGGGACAGAAATGAAGAAATTCTATGTGATCAATAACGAAACCAAGGATCCGTGCAGAAGAACGGCCGGCAGGATCAGTGATTATCTCATGAAAAGACACGCTTCCTGCATCGTGCAGGAAACCGTGGGCGTTTATGACGATATCCCGGAAGATGCGGACTGCGTGATCGTCCTGGGCGGCGACGGTACGCTGCTGCGCGCTTCCAGAAATCTGGTGGACAAGAATATTCCGTTCATCGGCATCAATCTCGGCACGCTCGGCTATCTGACGGAGGGCGACCGGAACAATGTGCCGGAGATCCTGGAACGTCTGCTCGCGGATGAGTACATCATCGAAGAAAGGATGATGCTGCGGGGCCGTGCTTTCTCACCGGACGGAACGCTCATCCATGAAGATGTGGCGTTAAACGACCTGACCGCGAACAGAAGCAGATCCCTGCGGGTATTCAGTTTCAAACTCTACGTCAATGGTGAATTCCTGTATATGTATACGGCGGACGGCATCATTATTTCGACCCCCACGGGATCGACTGCCTACAACCTTTCCTGCGGCGGGCCGATCGTGGAGCCGACGGCGAAGCTGTTCCTGGTGACGCCGATCGCACCGCATTCGCTCAACAACCGCAGCCTGATCCTGTCCTCCACGGATACCATCGAACTGGAGATCCTGGGAAATGCGAAGGACCAGGGATCGGATATGAAATATGTGGCGTATTTTGACGGCGATTCCGAAGCGGAGCTGGTACCGGGAAGCCGCGTGGAGATCAAACGTGCGGACCAGGTGACGAAGATCGTAAAGCTGTCGAGCCAGAGCTTCCTGGAGACGCTGCGAACGAAGATGTCATAGCAGAAAAGCTTTGACAAAATAGCATACGGTTTAAAAATGACATGCGTTTTGCACCAGACAGCTTCATGGGCATGTTCCCGGGTGAAAACTGTGCGTGAAGAGCGACAGGATCGGGCAAAACCGCCGACTGGAAGCCAACACGCTTTATTCGTTGGCTGGAAGGAGTGCGTATGTTTTGTCCCGGATCCGAAGCAATCTGAG
>DFKM01000004.1 GCA_002373555.1 Lachnospiraceae bacterium UBA3645 | reverse complement strand
GCTTCTTCACGCCGTCATACAGTTCGCCGGATCCGTCGACCAGTTTGGTCGAAGCATCCTTCAGTTCATCCAGATCCTTCTGCAGATCATCGATGCTGTCGATCTTATCCAGATCCAGTTTGCTGATCATGCCGGTGGATACAGCACTGATCGTCATCGGAAGCGAGAAATCCGTCGTATCCGCCGTGATCGTTACATGATCCGGAATATCGCCGGCCTTGTAATCCAGATCCTTGACGGAACCCAGCTTCAGGCTGTCTTCCAGACCGGGGAAGGCCAGTCCGACGACGGTGCATCTGCTGCCGTCTTCGATCGCACGTCCGTTCTCGACCTCCACATTGCTGAAATGTTCATTGGAAAGGATCGTCCCGGAGACCACGGCAAAGGGCGTATACATCGTCTCTTCCGTTTCGCCGATCTTAACTTTACTGCTCTCGTGGTTCTCGTAATCGATCCGGATCTCCACACGGCCGCTCTTTCCGGCCAGTTCTTCCGGAGAGATGCTGCTGCCGTTCAGCTTATAGCTGAGCTTTACGGAAACGGGAAGGCTCTTTGTCGTCTTTCCCTGATAGTAGATATCATTTCCGTCGGCATTCCATGTCAGGGCATTGCCGCTTCCTTCCGAGAAAGTCTCGTCACCCTTGACGTTTTCGATCTCCGACAGTTCACTCCTGTCCTCGATCGAACCGCTTCCGGAAACATTCTTCAGCCAGTTGCTGACAGTGATGTCTTCGACATTTCCGGAAGCATCTGCGTTCACATAGACCGTCTCCCTCTTTTCCGGCGCTGCCGCCACGAATACGGGAGAAGAAGCCAGGATCACACTTAAGCCCACGGCCATGACTGCCGCAGCCGTCTCTTTTTTCCTTGTTTTTACAATATTCATAATCTTTTCAGATGCTTTCATTTTGCTGCCTCCGCTTTCTCTCTGCGGGCAATGCCTGCCCGGCGCATCCTGAGACTGGTCCTTATAATGAGCCCGTCGAACAATGACAGTACCGACGGGAGTATGAGAAGCACGACCGCCATGCTGATCAGTGCGCCCCTTGCCATCAGAATACACAGTTCGCTGACAATATCAATCCCCGAATACAGACCGACGCCGATCGTTGCGGAAAAGAAGGAAAGGGCACTGACGATGACCGACCGGAAACTGGTCCGGTGAGCGATCCAGATCGCTTCCTTCTTGCTCTTTCCGGCGATCCTCTCGGTCTCATATCTTCCTGTCATCAGGATCGCGTAGTCTACGGTCGCGCCGAGCTGGATCGTACCGATGACGATGCTCGCAACGAACGAGATGACGGTCCCGGTCAGGAACGGGATTCCCAGGTTCACGAAGATGGCGAACTCAATAACGAAAATCAGCAGGACCGGCAGACTGACCGAACTGAACACGAAGAAGATGATCAGGAAGACCATCAGGATCGACACGGCATTGACTACCGTGAAGTCCCGGTTCGTAATATTGATCAGATCTCTGGTGCACGGCGCCTCGCCGACGAGCAGGCTTTCGGGATCGTATCCGTGGATGATCTCCTCGATCCTGTCGCACTGCGCGTTCACCTCATCGGTCGCCACTTCATATTCATTCGTGATGATCATCATTTCCTGTGTGTCGGAAGTGAAAATGTCTTTCAGTTTATCCGGAACGAAGCTGTCCGGGATCATCGGGCCGACCAGGCTCTCCATTCCGAGCACGGCTTTGACGCCGGGAACTGCTTCGAGCTCTTCCATCATCTGATCGACCTCCTTGTCCGGGAGTGATTTATCGATCAGGATCATGTGCATCGCGCCCATGTCGAAATATTCCTTCAGCTTGGCGTTGGCCGTCACGCTCGGGAGATATTCCGGAAGGGAGGAATCGATTTTGTAATAGACGTCCGTATGGAATTCACACCATGCGGCCGGGATCACGCCGAGTGCCAGGATCAGCACGAAGATCCGCGAATGCTTCAGGATAAAATCCGTTGCCTGCGGGAACTCTTTGATCAGCTGCCTGTGCGTCGTCTTCAGGATCAGCGGCTCGCACACCAGGATCAGGGAAGGCAGGATCGTGACACAGCAGACGACGCCGAACAGAACGCCTTTCGCCATGACCACGCCCAGATCCATTCCCAGCGTGAAGGTCATGAAGCACAGCGCGATAAAGCCGGCGACCGTTGTGATCGAGCTTCCGATGACGGAACGCAGCGTGGCCGCAATGGCCTGCGCCATGGCCTTCTTCGAATCCGGCTCGTTTCCTTTGATCTCCCGGAAGCTGTGCCAGAGGAAGATCGAATAGTCCATCGTGACGCCCAGCTGCAGCACCGCCGCCAGCGCTTTTGTCAGATAGGAGATCTCCCCGAAGACCAGGTTGGTGCCCATGTTATAGATGATCGCCATTCCGATGCTTAAGAGGAACAGGAACGGGAGCACGAAGCTGTCCATGGTCAGGGAAAGAACGATGACCGACAGCAATACCGCGATCACAACATAGATCACGACTTCCTTGTCCGCCAGATCCTTGGTATCCGTAACGATCGAGGACATGCCGCCGAGATAGCATCCGTCTCCGGCGATCTTCCGGATCGCATGGATCGCATCCATGGTCTCGTCTTCGGAGGTTCCCGTGTCGAAGATCACGAACATCATCGTGGCATTTTCATTGTTGAAGACATCATAGATCTTATCCGGCAGCACGGTCATCGGGACCGACAGGTCCGCGATCGAATCGTACCAGAGGATCTTCTCCACATGATCTACAGTTTCTATCTTTTTACGTAATTCGGATACTTCCTTCTCCTCCAGGCCTTCACAGACGTACATGGCATATGCGCCTGTTCCGAAGTCTTCCTTCAGGATCTCCTGTCCGCGCATCGTGTCGATCTCTTTCGGCAGATACGCCAGAATATCGTAGTTCGTGTCCGTTCTGAAATACGCGATCACGGACGGGATCAGGAGAAGGAAGGAAAGGATGAGAATGGGTATCCGGAGCTTTACGACAGCTCTTCCGAATCGTTGCATGACCGGTTCCTTCTTTCGGTTTCTTACTTTTTTCAGACTCGGTTATAATCCGAAAATGACCGGAAGTCAATAATCCGGAATCCGGTTTTTGACTTCTGGTCATTTTTGTATGATTTCCCCGAAAGACCGATTGACAGAACGTTCAAAAGAAGGTAAGTAAATGATAATGATTCCTATGAAGGAGGTTGACACCGGTGAAGGTCCCCGGCGAAGGATACCCATGGAAAAAACCGTCGGCAAGGCAGAACTGAATAAACAGAAAAAGAAGACTTCCCTGCTGGATTCGGCTTACAGTCTCTTTACCATGAAGGGGTTTAACGATACGTCGGTCTCGGACATCGTCCGTCAGGCGGGTGTCGCGAAAGGCACCTTTTATCTGTATTTCAATGACAAATTCGATCTGCGAAACAAGCTGATCGCTTCCCAGGGGGCCCGCATCTTTCTGGCGGCGATCGAAGATCTTTCCGGGAAGGAAGACATGCCGTTCGAAGACCAGGTGATCTTCCTGGTCGATACCATTCTCGACCGGCTTGCCGCAGAGCCCATGCTCGTGAGCTTCATGTCCAAGCATTTAAGCTGGGGCGTTTTCCGGAACAGCCTGATCGACGGATCTTCCTCTCCGGATTCGGTCCGGGAGGCCTATAAGGGATTCATGTCACGCTCGCCTGTACAATACAGGCATCCCGACATCCTGCTTTATATGATCATTGAATTTATCAGCGGCGCGAGCTACAACGCGATCCTGTATGACCAGCCCTGTTCTCTCACGGAGCTGAAGCCCCATCTGTACGACGGAATCCGGGCCATCTTAAGAAGCGCGGAGGCGGAATGATGCGTATACTTCTGATCAGACATGCGGAACAGTCTTCCAAAGTGTGCAATGCCGATGTCGGCCTGTCGGATACAGGCAGAATGCAGGCGGAAGCACTGGCGGAGAGACTGCTTTCCTGCCATATGGAAGCGATCTATGCGAGCCCGCTGCTTCGGGCAAAGGAAACCGCCGACGCGGTCTCGGGAAAAACCGGGATCCCCGTCCGGATCCGCGCCGGACTTTCCGAAATGGATTTCGGAGAACTGACCGGGCTTTCGCATGCGGAACGGATCGTCAAAGAGCAGCAGTACAGAGAATCCCTTCAGGGTCGTCTGACAGACAGACCGTATCCCGGCGGCGAATCCTACGGCGAAGTATTTGAACGGATCTGTCCGGTCCTCTCGGAGATCACAGTTTCCGGCGCAGCATGTACCGCCATCGTCTCCCATCTGGAAGCGCTGCGGGCCATGGTATCCGGTATGATCGGCCTGCCTTTTGATCACGCAAAGCAGATCTTAAAGGGCCTGCCGCATACCGCCGTCATTGAGATCCTGTATGAAGAGTCATCCGGCAGATACTATCTGAAATCGATCAACTGAAAAGTATGAAAGAATTGAATTCTTTCATAGACGTTTGTGAAAATGCCATTGTAAACAAGCATTTTCACTGCACTGAAAAGAAGCGAAGCCCGGCATTACGCCGGGCTTCGCTTCTATGACAGATAAGATTATCTGAGTGTATTTGTCTGGTTGCCCTCCTGGGAATCAGCGTCCGTCAGGATCTCTCCGTCGAATACCTTCTGGATGCGTTCCTTGGCTCCCTCGATGGAGGCCTCATCCTGCAGTGCAACATAGAGGCTGCGGCTTCCCATGGAATAGGTGGAACGTCTTGCGCCCTGACCGGATACGCCGTAGGACTGGATGTTCCATTCAGAGCTGGATTCAAGTTCCATCTTGACGAGATCCGTAAGATCGGAGCTTGCAAGGTCCGTATTGAAGGATTCCTGAAGGCTTGCCATCAGATCCGCATAACGAAGCAGCATCTCGGGAGAATGCATCTTCTTGATGATCGCGCGGATCATTTCCATCTGATGTCTCTGTCTCTCAAAGTCGCCGTTCGCGAAGGAATGTCTCTCACGGACGAAGCTGAGGGCGCCTCTTCCGTCCACATGGTTGATGCCCTGATCAAAATGTACGCCGTAGACTTCTCCGGTGAAGGACTGATCACTGTTCACATCCACACCGCCGAGCGCATCAACGATATCCATGAATCCCGTGAAGTTCACGCGCAGATAGTAATCGATATCGATATCATAGAGCTGTTCCAGCGTATCAATGGAAGCATCGATACCGTAGATACCGGCATGGGTCAGCTTGTCATATGCATTGCCCGCGACAGGCAGCTGTACATAGTAATCACGGGGCGTGGTGATCAGCATGATCTGACGGGTGGTCGGATTGATCACCGCCAGGATGTTGACATCGCTGCGGCTTCTCGCGGCCACGGAGCCGAAGGCATCAATACCGGAGAGATAGACAATGAAAGGTTCCGCAGTAACATTCTTGTCGGCTCTCTGTCTTCCGCTCATATCGATCTCGACATCAAATGTCATGGTCTCGATCACAGCTGTCTCGATATCGAAATATTCATGCTCGTCCTTGACAAGATCACGATAGCTCTCGCTTAAGAGGACCGCATCGACTTCCTGGTTATAAAGCGCGTCGACCATATCGAGCATACCGGTAAATTCCACCGTCTCGACATTTCCGCCGACCTCGGTCTTCAGCTGTTCCACTGCTTTCTCGGTGACCTCGGGCTGCATGACCGTCTGGATACCGACCTTCTTCCCGGAAAGCTCCTTGACAGAAGAGATGACCTGAATCGAAGGATCAGTTACGACCGCTGCCGTTGTTTCCTCTTCTTCCCCTTCCTCTGCACTTTCCGCAGTCTCCGCTTTGAGATCCGCGGGCGTCTTGCCGGAGAGAACGACAACGGAAACTTCTTCCGTCTGGACCATTACCTTGGTGCCGGTGGCGGCGCCGTCCTTCACTTCTTCTACGACCACTTCTTCGCCGTTCTCATCCGTCGCTTCTGCGGCGGCAGCAGTCTCTTCCGCTTCATTCGTGATCACAGCCAGTGTCTTCATGGTGGTGTTGATATAGTACACACCGGCGCAGGAAGCCGCGATGATCGCCAATGAGAGCAGGCTTCCGATGAGTCTTACCGGAAGCGGTCTTAAGCACACGAAGATCCAGGCAAGGAGCAGGACCAGCACCAGTGCCGCAAGCACGACCGCCATGTATTTAACCGGCAGGACATTGACTCTGAACACGAAGAACACCAGGACAGCCGCTGCCAGCGTAGCAATGACCGCAAGGATCTTTCCGATCACACCTCCGCGCTTTTCCTGCGAATATTTTCCATATTTCTTATGGGAACGATATTCATCTTCCATCAGGTTACCTCCCTATAAAATAATTCTTTTGTAATCCTGCAGATGTCACCCACAGCATAATCGCCGACATTTTAACACAAAAGAATCCCCTTGACTAGTCTTTTTCAGCCCGCCACAAGGATTCTTTTTGAGATTTTCCGGATTATTTTCCTGTATCTGTCACCGTGCGCAGTTCGCTGTCATCGAAAGCAGGATCTCCAGCCCGTGCGAAAGTGCGGGCAGGATGTACGTCAGGCTTTCCTTTACGGCCTTCGGGCTTCCGGGCATATTGATGATCAGCGTGTTTTTCCGGATCCCGGCGGCCGCCCTGGAGAGCATGGCGCGGTTCGTGATCGTCATGCTGTAGGCGCGCATGGCCTCCGGAATGCCGGGCACCATCCGCTCACAGATCTCCGTTGTCACCTCCGGCATGATGTCTCTGGGAGAAAAGCCGGTGCCGCCGGTGGTCAGGATGAGATCCGCGCTTCCCTCGTCGCAGATCTTCTCCATACAGGCTTTCAGCATAGCATAGTCATCCGGCAGAACGGTCTTCTGCACGACCTCGTATTCCCCGTTCGCGAGAAGGATCTCCTCAATCGCCGGTCCGCTCAGATCTTCGCGCTCTCCTCTGTAGCCGCTGTCGCTCGATGTAATGACAGCCGTCCTGAATTTTCTTTTTTCTTCCATAATATCTATACCTCCCGTCAGCCGCCGATCTGCGACATGATCCTGTGTTCTGCCCCGGCGGCATCCCGTTCATCAAAATGGTGCCCTGCCGGTTTCTTCCGTATCGCCTTTTCGATCGCCTCTGCAAGCAGTTCTTCCGAGCCGGATGCAAGGGCCGGCCGCAGATCCTCGCCGGTCTCGAACTGCAGGCAGCTCTTCAGAAATCCGTCCGCCGTCAGTCTGATCCGGTTGCATCCGCTGCAGAATTTATGGCTGACCGCGGAAATGAAACCGATCCTGCCGGTATAGCCGTCCGCCCGGTAATAATGCGCCGGACCGTTTCCGAGCTGTTCCTGTACCGGAACAAGGATTCCCGTAAATGGTTCGAGCCGCTCGATCAGCTGTTCTTCGGACAGAAAACCGCAGTCCTTCCCAAGCCCGATCGGCATCATCTCGATGAACCGGACGTGGACCGGATGTTCCTTTGCAAATGCCGCGACAGCGGCCAGATCCGCCGGATCCTGCTCCGTCATCGGGACGCAGTTGATCTTCAGCGGCAGCCGGCCGTCTTCCATGACCGCCCGGATCGACCGTTCCACATTTGCCAGTTCATCCCTGCGGGTGATCCTGCTGAACCGGCTGCGGTCCAGCGTATCCAGACTGACCGTTACCGCATCCAGTCCCGCATCGATCAGCGTCTGCAGCTTATCCGCCAGCAGAACGCCGTTCGTGGTCATGGTCACCTGTTCGATCCCGGGGATCGCTTTCAGCGTCCGGATCAGCTCTTCCACCCGGCGTCTTACGAGCGGTTCCCCGCCGGTGATCTTGATCTTCCGGATGCCGAGCCGCGCTGCCTGGCGGCAGATCCTTTCTATGTCGGCGAACCGAAGGATCTCGTCATGACATTTCGGCGGCACGCCCTCTTCCGGCATACAGTAGATGCACCGCAGATCACACCTGTCGGTGACCGAAACACGCAGATAATCTATATTGCGTCCAAGCCTGTCAATCATCTGATGAAATCCCCGCTTTTCCCGCCGTGCTTCTCATCCAGATGCACACAGCTGATCTCCATCCGCTTATCCACCGCCTTCAGCATATCGTAGATGGTCAGCAGCGTCACGGAAACACCGGTGAGTGCTTCCATCTCCACGCCTGTCTTTGCTTCCGTCTTCACTGTGCAGACTGCCAGGACCGCCCGCTCTTCCGGACGGAGTTCAAAATCAATGCCGATCTTCCGCACCGGCAGCGGATGGCAGAGCGGAATCAGCTCCGGCGTCCGCTTGACCGCCATGATCCCGGCGATCCTCGCGACGCCCAGCACATCCCCTTTTTTTGCGGTGCCGTTTACAACGGCCTCGTAGGCCGCCTCATTCATACGGATGATCCCGGACGCAGCGGCGATCCGTTCCGTGACCGCCTTTCCGGAGACGTCCACCATAACGGCATTGCCGGCATCGTCAAAATGTGTCAGTTCATTGTAAGCCATGATTTTATCCTCGTATTATCTGTCTGCAAAGTGCATCCTGTAAAAGGCTTCCGCCGTACGCTTTACATCATCTTCAAGAGCGAGATACCGCTCCAGGAAATCCCTTCCCCTGTCCGTCAGAACACTGTTGCCGCCGTCCGCGCCGCCGGCTTTCCGCTGCAGGAACGGAAACCCCAGCGAATCTTCGACGGCCTTGACCATCTTCCAGCCTTTGCTGTAGGACATATTCATCGCCTTGCAGGCGGAAAGGAGCGAGCCTTCTTCATCCACACGCGAAAGCAGTTCCGCAGCGCCGGGGCCGAAAGCCATCCCGCCCTTGTTGAGCGTGATCTTGATATCGAAGGAAAGATCCGACGATGCGATCGTTTCCTGCTCATACGCAAGCGCCTTTCCGTAGGCATGATCATCCTTTACCTCGATCAGAACGCCCGGATCCTCCACTTCCGTACAGGTGACGCTGACCGCCGGATCCTCCATGACGCCGCGCAGGCCGTTTTCGCCTGTATAAGCCAGGATCCGCGGGATCACTGCCGCAGAGATCCGGATCGGATGCCCCTGCTGCCCGTCATGGACCGGAACCGTGAAATCCCCTTTCCCTTTCATGACTGCAGACAGCGTCGCAGCAGAGAACATGGGCGCATCGACCGGCAGGAAAAGGATCTGGCTGCATTTTCCTGCCAGATGGGCAAGTCCCAGCTTTACCGAATCGAACATCTGCGAGGTGGCATAGGCTTCATTCCGGATGCACACGACGCCGCGGTGGGAAAGATGCCTCTCCAGCTGGTCGCCCTCATGCCCGGTCACGACCACGATCGGCGTGGCCCCGGCTTTTCTGAGCGTATCGATTTCCTTCTGTATCAGCGTTGTGCCCGAAAGTCTGAGCATCGGACGGAATTCATCCATACTGCCGGCTTTTCCGGCTGCCACGATCAAAGCACCGGTACTGTTCATATCCTGCCCTCCAGTAAAAACAATCTATCAAGTGAATCCTTCTGTCCGTTAATCGGTCAGCGGCATGACCGCTTCCGGTGCGGCCCGGAAATATTCCGGCATATTTTCGCGGAATCGTCCTTTCCATGCTTCCGAGTCCGTCTTCCACCAGATCAGCCTGCGGTCATCTTCCGGATCATTTCCCTCCGCCGTCATGCGGACGCTGACTTCAAAAGGTCCTTCGGAGACATCATACACCCGGAGATGAAAGCCGTTCGTTTCCGGGCGTGTCTTTTCCGGAACAAATTCATGCGCCCGGATCCCGACCATCTGCACCGCATCCGGGACAACGGCCGTACTCTGCAGCAGCACATTCCAGTCTTTTGCATAGACCAGATGGTCCCCGCGTTTTTCCGCCGCGGAAAAGTTCTTGCAGCCGGACAGCTTTGCCGTGGTGATTGTCTTCGGATGCGCGAACAGTTCCTTCATCTCCCCCTGTTCGACGGTCCGGCCCCTGTCCATGATCACCACGGAATCACAGAACCTGTAGACCTCATCCCGGCTGTGCGTGACCATCAGGACATCCCCGGTGTATACCTTCAGCATTTTCTGCACTTCGAAATGCATCTGTTCCTTTAAGAATGTATCCAGCGCCGAAAAAGGCTCGTCAAGCATCAGCACTTCCGGTTCATAGGCCAGGATGCGTGCGAGCGCCACGCGCTGCTGCTGACCGCCGGAAAGCTGCCCGGGATAACGTTTTGCCAGATCCGTGAGATCAAAGGTCTCCAGCATTTCCACGGTCTTTTGCTTCTTCTGTCCGGCCGCTGCGCCGCGGATGCCGATGCCGATGTTCTGCTCGACCGTCATGCCCGGGAAGAGCGCGTAATTTTGGAAAAGATAGCCGACCCTGCGCTGCTGCGGGGTCAGATCGATCTTCTTTTCCGAGTCAAAGAGCACGCGGTCATTCAGAACGATCCTTCCCTCATCGGGCTTCACGATCCCGGCGATGCATTTCAGCGTCATGCTCTTTCCGCAGCCGGACGCGCCGAGGATCCCCCGGACTTCCCGGTCCGTATCAAAGGAGATATCCAGGGAGAAGGCGCCCAGTTTCTTATGTATATCGACATACAGGCTCATCCGTGCTTCCTCCCTTTTCTTCTTCCGTTCGCGAATACATTCATCAGGACCACGATCACAAAGGAGAACACCACGAGGATCGCCACGTAACCGTAGGCTTCTTCCATATTGCCGCCGGCCACGGCGGAATAGATCGCGAGCGGCAGCGTCCTGGTCTTGCCGGCAATATTTCCGGCGATCATGGCGGTCGCGCCGAATTCCCCGAGTCCTCTCGCAAAGGCAAGGATGCCGCCGGAAAGGACGCCGGGCAGCGCCTCCGGCATGATCACCCGCCAGAAGATCTCCCATTCGCTCATGCCGAGCGTACGCCCGGCAAAGATCAGATTCTCATCCACCTGTTCAAAAGCGCCCCTCGCTGAACGGTACATGAGCGGAAACGCGATCACGACCGCAGCGATCACGGTCGCCGTCCAGTTGAAAACGATCTTGATGCCGATCGAATTCAGGAAGATGCCGACAGGACGCTTCTGTCCGAAGATGAACAGCAGGAAAAAGCCCGCGACGGTCGGCGGAAGGACCATCGGCAGCGTCAGTATGCCGTCCAGGACCATTTTGATCTTTTCGGATTTCAGCCGGACGGTGATCAGCGCGACCAGCAGTCCGAGAAAGAAGGTAAAGAAGATGGCGGTACAAGCCGTCTTCATCGAAATGAGAATGGGTGAGAGATCCATTTTCCCGCTCCTTGACCTGTATCGTTATTTACCGAAAAACATATTCACTATAGCACAAAAGGAGCTCCATGTAAATGAAGCTCCTTCGTTTATCCGGCACTTTCTCCTGCCGTGATCTGTTTTATTCCGGAAGCGTAAATCCGTAGTCCGTAAACTGCTGCAGCGCTTCGTCTGTTCCGAGGAAGTCGATGAAAGCCTGTGCGGCTTCCTGCTTCGTGGAGCTTCCGATCACGCCGATCGGATAGGTCGCGGGCGCAAGGCCTTCGATGATCTCCACGTTGTCCGCTTCCTGGATGGCATCGGTCCTGTAGGTGAATCCGCAGTCAGCGCTTCCGGCCGCGACCCAGCTCAGTACTTCCGTGACGTTTGTTCCGAGAGAGATCTCCTTCTCCTGGATCGCATCCCACAGGCCGAGCTCTTCCAGTGTAGCCTGCGTATACTGGCCAACCGGTACGTCCGCGGGATCGCCGATGGCGATGGTGTCCGCATTCACGATATCCTGTACGCTGGCAATGCCCTTCTCATTTCCCTTGGGGACGATCAGAACAAGCTCGTTGGTGACCTGAACCTTCACTGTGTCGTCATTCATCAGGCCGGCTTCCTGCAGCGCGGTCATCTGCTTCATGCCTGCAGAGAAGAAGACATCCCAGTCCGCACCTTCCTCGATCTGGGTTTGGAGCTTGCCCGAGCTGTCATAGGTCGCTTCGACTTTAATGTTCGGGTTTGCTTCCTGGAACATGGGGATCAGCTTGTCATCAAAGACATACTTCAGGCTCGCGGCAGCGGCAAGAACGATCGTGGTCTCTTCGCCCTCTGCGGCGGCTTCCGTCTCCGCGGCTTCTGTTTCCGCAGCCTCTGTCTCAGCAGCTTCCGTCTCGGCAGCCGCTTCGGTGACAGCTTCCGTCTCCGCAGCTGCCTCGGTAACGGCTTCGGTCTCCGCTGCGGCAGTGGTCTCTGCAGGCGCGCTTCCGGAATTGCCGGAGCAGGCAGCCAGAGAAAGGACCATCATCGCAGCCAGAAACAGACTGACAATTTTTTTCATAATAAGTTCCTCCTTTATTTAATGATCCGAATAACGAATCTTATCGTATTATAATATATTTATATCAAAAGTCAACGTTATTCTTTCGGAAATATAACGCATAAGCAATTAACAATGAACTACTTATGCATCCATAAGCTTGCAGTTATGCATATCCTGTAAAGCAGCGATATTATGCCTGCCGAAATACGGTCCCGATCCTGCGGATCGCCTCCCGCTGCGTCTCTTCATCCAGATCCGAATAATTCAGCACCAGCGTGTGATCATATTTTCTGTTCGCCCTGATGCAGAAGTCGGACAGGCACGAAATATTGACGCCGAGCGCGGCCGCCCTGCGTTTGACATCCCGGTCATTCAGTTCCGTATTCAGCTTTACGAGCAGATGGGTTCCGCTGTCGCCGCCGGAGATGGACTGTATGGGAATACTGTCATTTGCCCGAAGGGCGCGCAGAAGCTGCTCTCCTTCCTGACGGTAATATTTCCTTATTTTATTCAGGTGCCGTTCAAAATGCCCGTTCCCGATAAACCGCGCAAGGGCATACTGTTCCAGGCTTGACGTGGAATTGGTAAAGAAGTGCATCCTGCTGATATACCGTTTCAGCAGCTGTTCCGGAAGGACCATGTAACTGATCCGGAGCGCCGGCGAGACAGTCTTGCTGAAGGTATTCATATAGATGACCTTGCCATGCGCGTCCAGGCTCTTCAGCGCAGGGATCGGCTTGGAATTATATCTGAATTCACAGTCATAATCATCCTCAATGATATACCGTTCCTCATATTCTTCCGCCCAGGCCAGCAGTTCCTGCCTGCGGTCAGCCGGCATGATCGTGCCGAGCGGATAGTGGTGATCCGGCGATACGTGCGTGATCACCACATCCTTTACCCGCAGATCCTCCATGCTGATGCCCCCTTCTTCCATCTCGATTTCTTTCCAGCGCAGATGGTAGCTGGCATAGATCTGCGGGATCTTCAGGTACCCGGGATTCTCGACCGCATAGATCGTGGCCGGCGGAAAGAGGGTGATCAGGCGCGCGTAAAGATATTCGATGCCGGCGCCGATAATGATGCATGCCGGAGATACGCTGATCCCTCTGGCACGGTACAGATAATCGGCGATCTGCTCCCGGAGGGCTTCCAGGCCGAAAGGATTGCCCCGCACTACAAGTTCCATCTCATAGTCCGAAAGGACCTCCCGTACGACCTTCTTCCATGCCGTAAAGGGGAAATATCTGTACAGGGTATTGTTCGCGCAGAAATCGGCAAACCATTCCTCCTCCTGATAATACTCTTTTTCTTCCTCCGGCCGACGGCCCGGCATCTTCGGCATGGCCTTTATGCCGGCGACAAAATAACCCCTGCGTTCCTCATTGATGATATATCCTTCCATGATCAGCTGCTGATAGGCATTGATCACCGTCGTCAGGCTGATGTCATTGTCCGAAGCCATCTCCCGCTTCGGCGGCAGGCGCGTTCCGGCCGCAAGCCTTCCGGAAAGGATATCTCTCCGGAGCGCTTCGTACAGAGATTCATACAGCGGTCTCCCCGGTCTTTTTTCGAGTTCGTATTTGATCATAATCTGGTATCCTTTTTTTGTTGTATTTTGGATATTTAAATGTGTTCAGATGGAATTATAATAAAATTATCACAAGTTGTAAATATTTTTCCCGGAAGGAGGAAAGAACATGTCTGTTAATTTCAAGGAGAAGTACGGATTATTTATCGGCGGTGAATGGCGCGATGCGTCAGACGGTGCTACATTTGACGTAACCAATCCCGCGAACGGCGAGCATCTTGCATACTGCGCCGAAGCGACGGAAGCAGATGTAGACGCTGCCGTAAAGGCTGCGTGGGCAGCTTTCCCCGCATGGAAAGATGTGCAGCCCCAGGACCGTGCCGCGATCCTGAACAAGATCGCCGACAGGATCGACGAGAATGCCGAACTTCTGGCTGCTGTGGAGACGCTTGACAACGGAAAGCCCATTCGCGAGACTACCTTCATCGACGTGCCGTGGGCATCTGAGCATTTCCGTTATTTCGCAGGCGCGATTCTGACACAGCAGGGTTCCGCGACCGTCCTCAACACGCCCAACATTACCGGCAACGCCCTGAGCATCGTGCTCCGTGAGCCCATCGGCGTCGTCGGCCAGATCGTGCCCTGGAACTTCCCGTTCCTGATGGC
>DFKM01000179.1 GCA_002373555.1 Lachnospiraceae bacterium UBA3645 | reverse complement strand
CGTTCTTCTGTTTGCCTTAGCTGTTATATTTCTCCACGTCCAGAAGCCCTTCGCTCTTTGCGACTGCCACCGTCACTGCCATATCGCCGGTAGTATTTGACATGGTAACGAACATATCGATCAGGGCATCTACACCCATGACAATTCCGATCGCTTCAATGGGAACGCCGATCTGCTGCAGGACAACGCCCAGGCAGAGCATGGCGGCGCCCGGCACCCCGGGGGCCCCCAGAGACAGGAACACAATAGTAATTACGATCGAGAGCAGGGAGGAAGCCGGTACCGCAACGCCATACATCTTTGCAAGGAACATCGCTGCCCCGGCCAGATAAATGCTGGTGCCGTCCATATTCACTGTCGCGCCCAGCGGGATGGAAAAGCTGCAGATCTTCGGAGAGACGCCCATCTTGTTCTCGGCGATATTCAGATTGGTCGGCATAGCCGCACAGCTGGACGCCAGCGTAAAGGAAGTAATCATCCCGTCCCAGTTCTTCCGGAAAAATGTCAGCGGATTCAGCCTTCCGAAAACAAGCAGGATCAGTCCGTAGACGATGAGCATACATCCGATCGCAGACAGGACCGAGACAGTCATTCCGAACAAGGCCATCAGAGATTCACCGCCTGTCTCCACGACCAGCAGGAAGATGGAAGCGAACGCAGCCAGCGGAATCAGCTTCACGATGATTCCGGTGATCGTAAGGAAAAGGGCGTTCATAGCCTCGAAAAGTTCTTTCAGAATTTTCGAATACCCGCCGATCATTCCGACAGCGGTCCCGCAAAGAATTGCCAGAAAAATGATCTGCAGCGTATCCATTTCCAGGAACGGCTGTACGAAGTTGGATGGAACGATGGAAACAAAGGTATTCAGGATCGATGGCCGGGCACTCATATCAACCGTCACATTCGCTGTTTCCAGACCGCCCTGCAGCGCAAGTCCGAACGTACCAGGCTGTATCAGAAAGAACATTGCAAGTCCGTTGCACACGGCAAAAAGCGTCGTCAGCGTGTACATCGCCATGACTTTCACACCGATCCGCCCCAGCTCCGCCAGGTTGGTAAACTGGGATACACAGGTGACAATGGAGAAGAAAACCAGCGGTCCCACGACAATCTTAAGCGCGTTTATGAACATGGTCTTAAACGGTGTGAGAAGATAGCTGCTTACCGCTTCTGTCACGAAAGCAGGTACAGCCAGACGGAACAGGAAGCCTGCGCAGATGCCCAGCAGCAGCGCAGCCATCGTATAATACAGCATCTTATGATCAGAGGCGCCGGTTGAAATGGAAAAATAATTGACGCCGTTCTTATGACGGTACCGGATCCGCCCCTCGTATGCCTTCAGAACAATGGAACGGATCGCATTCTCCACATCCGTATCCACCGCATCCCCTTCGGCAATTTTCAGGAGTTCTCCGACCTGCAGGTCTTCTCCTTCTTCAAGCTCCAGGCCTTTTGCTCTGATCCGGATGACCGGATCACCCAGGACTTTCTGCACGGTAACTTTTACAGATTCATTTTCCGGCGCCAGCCTTCCCGCCTGAACCAGGATCTCTTCTACTGTCAGCGTGGCCTGAACGAGCAGCCTGCGGTTGACTTTCCGCGCTGTGAGTTCTTCCCGGACAAATTCTACCGCTTCTTCGATCCACGCAAGACCGTTCATTGTCCAGCTCTTTGTTTTCTTCATTTTCCTTCCGCCTTTCCCGAAAGACCCAAGTGTACCTGCATCGTTTTTTCTCGTTCTTACAAATCTTCCCGCTGAATTCCAAACCTGACTGCGACTGTGGACCTCCCGAGACAGGCGGCAATTCGCTTATCTGTATTATGCCATAGGATTCGATGTTTGGCAAAATATTATGATGAAAAATACTTCTTTGTATGCGCTGTTTTCGGGGGATTACAAACCGTCTGTCTGAAGGCGATTGTTGCGAATAATCTTTTAAAGCACTATACTATAAGAGAAATGTTCCATCCGTTCTCACGAACGGGTCCATTTACAATCCGAACAAAAGAGGGGGGAAGCTGTCTATGAGGAGAAGAACCATCCGCACGGGCGCAGGAATCTTCATGCTGCTGCTTGTGCTGTCCTGTCTGTGGTTCCCGGCTGTTTCAGCGCGGGCTGATTCCGCGGAAACCGCCGCGGTGATGTCGATTCACCATACCTGTAAGGAGTGCAACCAGTATTTTGGAGAGAATTACCTGCTCTGTCATGAGAACCTGACGCACGAGTTCCGGATCACGGTGCCGGAGGGTTATACTGCCGATCAGATTTCCTGGAAGGTGACGAAGGAGTGGATTCCGGATTCAAATGATCCCACGAATCCCAGGCTGCAGAAGGAACAGCCCGTTGCCGAGGGAAGCGGAGATACTATCCGGTTGGCGATCGATGAAGAGGGCTGGTGGAACTATTACTTCACGGCGTGTATCCTGAAGAACCGCATGCCGGTCGAAGAGGCGGAACGTGTGACCTTCCGCTCGGTGAAGGCTATTTATACCAATCCGGCCGGTCCGAACACGGCCGGCGTCACGATCAGCCGCAGCGTGGGAGAGACCTGCGATCTCGCGCAGGAGAAAGTCCGTCGGTTTACCAGGGAAAATATCGCTTCCGGCGGGGAAATCGTTACGCTGGGAAGCGTGGCAAACGGTCTTAAGACGTTTAACGGCAACGGCGCAGATGTCGTGTCGTTCTCCGGAACGCCGGTGAAGAACGGCATTGTGACTGCATACCCCGGTCTTGCGGTGACCGGTAAGGCAGAAGGATCTTACCATCCGTGGTTCATATTCGGAAAGAACTATTATGACAACGGCTTCGAGGATCTGACCGCGATCGACATTGTCTTTGCAGGGAAGGCAGCCGAGCCGGAAGCAAAGAAGACGGAGAAAAAGGCGGCCGTGAAGGTGCCGGCTGTCAAAAAGCTGAAGGTAAAAGCCGCGAAGAAGAAGCTCACGGTCACCTGGAAGGCCGCCGCAAAGAAGGCAAAGGTGACCGGCTATCAGGTCTCCTATCGTCTGAAAACCGCGAAGAAGTGGACGGTAAAGAAGGTTGCAGCTTCAAAGAATAAACTGGTGATCAAGAAGCTCAAGAGCGGGAAGAAATATCTCGTCCGCATCCGTGCGATGAAGAAGGTCGGAAAGAAGACATACTACGGAGCTTACACCAAGGCGAAGACCGTGAAAGTCAAATAAGGGGGCGTGTTTTATGAAAAATAAGTGGATCCGAAAGGCTTTGTTTGCCTGCATCCTGCCGGCACTGCTGCTGGCTATTCTTTGGACGTCCGTACAGCCGGTGCAGGCGGCATATGGTCTTCCTTCAGTGCTGAAGATCACGCACGGCTGCGATGTCTGCCAGAAGAACATGGGGTATATCGCGAACCGCAGGACCCAGGATTACCTGCTGAGTCCCATGACGCATACGATCAAGCTCAGCATTCTGGACGAGTATGCGGAGGAATTTTCCGCGGAGAACATTTCGTGGAAGGTGATCAAAGAGTATGTTGGAGGAATTGCAGGTTCCGGCGCGCCGGAAAAGTATCAGACGGTTGATGTGGACGAGGGAATGGGAGACACCATCTCCCTTGCGGTGAACGATAAGGGAAGCTGGAATTATTATATCGAGGCGAAGGTCCTGAAAGACGGCTATATTGCGACGGCTACGACGAACGCTTCTTTCCGGACAGCAGAGGCCGTATTCTACAACGAGGACGGTACTTCGTGGCCGGTACGTCTGGATGGTACGGTGGGCAAGCCCTATGATTTCTCTGCAGTAAAAGTTCGCAAGTTTACAGCGGCCAATCTCGCCTCCGGCGGGGAAACAGTCGCTCTGGGCAGTGCGGCGAAGGGCATCCTGGAATCCACGAGCAGGAAGAAGGCGGAAATAACCGTTTCCGGAACGGCGAAGGAGGCCGGATCTTACACCCTTTATTCCGGATTGAAGGTGACTGCGAGCGGAGAAGTAACCTACCAGCCGGACTTCCTCTTCGGGAATTCGATTGAGGAGCAGGACGCTTTTGTTGATCATACCAGCATTAACGTAAGATTTACGAAGACCGCAGATACGGAAAAGACAGAGACGGAAGCGGTACAAACGACGGAAAAGAAGGCGGCCGTGAAGGTGCCGGCTGTCAAAAAGCTGAAGGTAAAAGCCGCGAAGAAGAAGCTTACGGTCACCTGGAAGGCCGCCGCAAAGAAGGCAAAGGTGACCGGCTATCAGGTCTCCTATCGTCTGAAAACCGCGAAGAAGTGGAAAGTAAAGAAGGTTGCGGCTTCGAAGAAGAAGCTGGTGATCAAGAAGCTCAAGAGCAGGAAGAAATATCTCGTCCGCATCCGTGCGATGAAGAAGGTCGGAAAGAAGACATATTACGGAGCTTATACCAAGGCGAAGACCGTGAAAGTGAAATAAGAGAGCGCACCTGCGGTGAAACGGGGCCAGATCCCGGATTTTACAGGTGATCCATACGGACAGCGGCGAGCATGCTCACCGCTGTTCTTTGTTATGGTGCGCCCTGTTGAACCCTGAAGTCGCTGCGATGCAGTGATTTCAAGCGCTTCGTGGATTTGCGAAAAACAGCCAAATGACGGAACGATGCATGCAAAGGAATTCAGATCCTTTCAGCTACCGGAACAATGACCGCAATTGTCGTCAAAAACTATTTGAAAGCAGTTATCATAAACATTGGCGTCGAGGAGAAATTGGTCTGTTCCTGCAAGGTCCAGACCTTTTTCCATATATCCGCATTGACTCTGACATCCATGCCAAGCTCAGATAGTACAGCTTCGTCCCATGCAGGCCTTGCCAGAGACGACAGGGGCAGGCTGCGCGCTATATCTTCCATTAGATCAAAGTTTTCACCAATATTCTGGTCGCCAAGACCAAGTTCAGCGCTCTTTAGACGGTCAGATTCATATTTTGTTTTTGCTGAATCGTCAAACAGGTATTTGTACCAGTTGGAATCAAAATTCA
>DFKM01000118.1 GCA_002373555.1 Lachnospiraceae bacterium UBA3645 | reverse complement strand
CAGATGGGCAATTCCGAGGTCGGCCACATGAATATGGGCGCCGGAAGGGTCGTCTATCAGGAGCTCACCAGGATCACGAAGGAGATCGAGGACGGGGATTTCTTCGAAAATCCCGCACTGCTGGCAGCCGTGGAAGCTGTCAAAAAGAATGATTCCGCGCTGCATCTGTGGGGCCTTGTCTCTGACGGCGGCGTGCACAGCCACAATACGCATCTTTACGGTCTTCTGGAACTGGCCAGACGCCATGGCCTGAAAAAAGTATTCGTGCACTGCTTCATGGACGGACGCGATACCGCGCCTACGTCCGGCAAGGAGTTCGTGGCGGAACTTGTTGATAAAACGAAGGAGCTCGGCGTCGGTCAGGTCGCTTCCGTGACGGGACGCTATTATGCCATGGACCGCGACAACCGCTGGGAGAGAGTGAACAGAGCATACGATGCGCTGACAAAGGGCGTCGGCAATCATGTGACCTGCCCGGTCTGCGGCATTCAGGCTTCCTATGATGCCGGCGTGACGGATGAGTTTATCGAGCCGATCGTCGTCGTTGACGAAGCGGGCGCTCCGCTTGCGACAGTGAAGGACCACGATGCCGTGATCTTCTTCAACTTCCGTCCGGACAGAGCCAGACAGATCACGCGTGCTTTCGTGGATCCGGAATTCACGGGCTTTCATCGGGAGCAGATCAAAGACCTTACCTATATCTGCTTCACGGAATACGATGCGACGATCCCGAATGTGCAGGTGGCGTTCCATAAGCAGCATCTGAACAACACCTTCGGGGAATATCTGGCCGCACTCGGCAAGAAACAGCTGAGACTGGCAGAGACAGAGAAATATGCGCATGTGACATTCTTCTTTAACGGCGGCGTGGAAGAACCGAATCCCGGTGAGGACCGCATCCTGGTTCCTTCGCCGAAGGTGGCCACCTACGATCTGCAGCCGGAGATGAGCGCACCGGAGGTCTGCGACAATCTGGTAAAAGCGATCCGCGGCGATCAGTATGATGTCATCATCATCAACTTTGCGAACCCGGATATGGTCGGCCATACGGGTGTGATCGAAGCGGCGATCAAAGCCTGCGAGACCGTCGACACCTGTGTCGGCCGCGTCCTGGAAGCAGTCAAAGAGACCGGCAGCACGCTGTTCATGTGCGCTGACCACGGTAATTCCGAGCAGCTGATCGATTACGAGACGGGAGAGCCTTTTACGGCCCATACCACGAACCCGGTACCGTTCATCCTGGTATCACCGGATAAGACGCTCAGCCTGAAGGAAGGCGGACGTCTGTGCGATATCGTTCCCACGCTGATCGACTGCATGGGACTGGAGCAGCCGAAAGAAATGACAGGCGTTTCTCTGCTGAAGAGGAACTGATAAGAATGAAAAATCCCGGATCCGGCATTGCCGGATCCGGTTTTTTTTATCCTTCCATATGAATTATTTTTACATCCGTCAACATTTTTCAATGACAAATTATATACAACGGTTAATTTATCATATTTTTTTTGATGCAAAACTGAATATAAATCGGGTAATATCTTGACAAAACTATATTAATTAGATACTATTTTGAGAGTAGCTGTTCTAAAACGGCTAAAATAAGAAGGGAGGAACTTGCGTAATGACAAAGTTCAAAAAAGTTCTTAGTCTGATTCTTGCTTCAGCCATGATCGCTTCCCTTGCCGCCTGCGGATCCAGCTCAGCACCCGCTGAGACCGAAGCGCCTGCCGAGACCGAAGCTGTCGCTGAAACCGAAGCTGCCGCTGCCGAGACCGAGGCTGCTGCCGAGACCGAAGCACCCGCTGAGGGCGCTGAGACGGAAGCCGCTGAAGAAGCTGCCGCTCCCGCCGCATCCGGCGACCTGCAGGCCAGAGTCGACGCTGCTGTTGCTGCAACAGACGGCAAGATCGCCATCATCACCAACACCCTGTCCCAGAACGAGGAAGAGTATCGTTCCGCTGATTTCATGGTACAGAAGTACGGCGAAGACCGTATCACCCATGACACCATGCCCGATAACTTCATGACTGAGCAGGAGCAGTTCGTAGCTGTCGTCAGCAAGTATGGTGCTGATCCCGCCTACAAGGCCATCATCATCAACCAGGCCTGCCCCGGCTCCAACGCTTCCATCGACAAGGTTCTTGAGACCAGAGAAAAAGACGATCTGCTGATCGTGTACTGCACACCTCAGGAGAACGCAGACGACATCGTACAGCGTGCTGATATCATCATCTCCATCGATGAGATCAACAAGGGTACCGATATCGCACAGCAGGCCTATGACATGGGCTGCACCGATTTCGTACATTACAGCTTCCCTCGTCACATGGCACAGGCTCCTCTGTCCGGCTGCCGCGACAAGATCCAGGAGAAGTGCGCTGAGCTCGGAATCACTTTCCATGATGAGACTGCTCCCGACCCCACCTCTGATGCTGGTGTTTCCGGTGCACAGCAGTTCATCCTTGAGGATGTTCCGAAGCAGGTCGAGAAGTACGGCGTAGATACCTGCTTCTTCACCACCAACTGCGCTATGCAGGTTCCGCTGATCGAGGCTGTCCGCAAGGCACGTGCTTACTATGCACTTCCCTGCTGCCCGAGCCCGTATCACGGCTTCCCCAGCGCGCTGGGTATCGAGTCCCCTGAAGATGTTATCGGCGGACTGCAGACGACCATCGATGCTATCAATGCTACCTTCGAAGCTGATGACCTTCTTGGTCACTTCTCCACCTGGAGCGTACCCGCTTCCATCGCCAACACGGTTGCTACCACTGAGTATGCATTCCTGTGGATGAACGGTGAAGTCGGCAAGTGCGACATGCAGACTGTACAGGATCTGATCGCTGACTACTGCCAGACCAGCGTAACGCTGATGCCTTACGAAGATCCGGCTACCGGCCAGACCTATGACAACTATCTTGTATATCTGCAGGGCTTCCTGAACTTCGGCGAGCCTACCAGAGACAGATAATCAGTTGTTATTTCCTGCTCATAAGCTGAAATAAGGCTGACCGGCGGGGGGCCCGCATCTGCGCGCCTCCCGCTTTCCATGTATAGTAAAAGAACGAAAGGGGATACGTTTTGAACGACGGAATTCTTGAATTTGTCAATGTGGGAAAGGAGTATTCCGGCCATGCGGTCCTGAAGGGGATCAATATGGATGTGCGTCCGGGCGAGATCCACGCGCTGATCGGAGAAAACGGCGCCGGAAAATCCACGCTGATGAATATCCTGTTCGGAATGCCTGTCATTCATTCCACCGGCGGATTTACGGGAGAAGTCCGTATCGGCGGACAGGATGCGAAAATCATGAATCCCCATGATGCAATGCTCGCGGGGATCGGAATGGTGCATCAGGAATTTATGCTGATTCCCGGATTCACCATTACCGAGAATATCAAAATTAATCGTGAAATCACCAAGCCTTCCATGATGTCCCGGATCTTCGGAAAGCGTATGGAGCCTCTGCAGCACGCGGAGATGGCCAGGGACGCGAGAAAAGCACTGGATACCATGGGAATGGACATTGAAGAATATACAAAGGTACATGGCCTGCCTGTCGGTCACATGCAGTTCGTGGAGATCGCGCGCGAGATCGACAAGACCGGGATCCGTTTCCTGGTGTTTGACGAACCGACCGCCGTTCTTACCGAGAGCGAGACCGAGCATCTGCTGGATGCGATCCGGAAGCTTGCGAAGCAGGGCATCGGCATCGTGTTCATCAGCCACAGACTGGATGAGATCATTCGTCTTTCCGACCGCGTCACGATCCTTCGCGACGGCGAATGGGTGGCTACGGAGGAGACGAAGAACATCACAGCTGCGGAGATCGCCCGTCTGATGGTCGGCCGCGCGCTGACGCTTGACCGGGAAGAGGGTACCCGTCAGATCAGTGATGAGAAGATCCTCACCGTGAAGGATCTCCGCGTCAATATGCCAGGCGAAGAAGTCAAGGGCGTGACCTTTGACGTTCGCAAAGGCGAGATCCTCGGTATCGGCGGCCTCGCCGGCCAGGGAAAACTCGGCATCGCCAACGGCCTGATGGGCATGTATCCCGTGATCGGCGACGTGACATTCAAGGGTGAGAAGCTGGATGTCATGAAGACGAATGAGACACTGAAGAAGGGCATCGCCTTCCTGTCGGAAGACCGCAAAGGCGTCGGCCTTCTTCTGCAGAGCTCCATTGAACAGAATATCGCATTCACCGCCATGGAAGTCCATGGCAAATTCCTCAGGAAAGTCGGACCGTTTACACTGACGGATGATAAGGCTATCCGGGAGAATGCGGAAAAGATGGTGAAGGATCTGGATATCCGGTGTACATCCGTTACCCAGAACACAGGTGCTCTTTCCGGCGGCAACCAGCAGAAGGTCTGCGTCGGCAAAGCGCTGGCGCTGGATCCCGACCTGCTTCTCGTATCGGAGCCTACAAGAGGCATCGATATCGGAGCCAAGAAGCTGATCCTGGATCTTCTGAAGGATCTGGCGGAAAAGCAGGGCATGACGATCGTCATGACCAGTTCGGAGCTGGCGGAGCTTCGGAGCATCTGCGACCGCGTCCTGATCATCTGTGAAGGAAAAGTGGCCGGCGAACTCTCGCCGTTCGATTCCGATGAAGTATACGGACTGATGATGTCCGGCATTTCCAAAGAAGAAGCCATGAAGGCTGCGGCGGCGCATCACGCGGCCAGTGCGGGAGGTGAAGCGAATGGTTAAGAAAATAGGAAATTTCATCAACCGCATCGGTATTCCGACCTTCGCGGTAGGCGCGCTTCTGCTTGTCCTGCTGATTGCAGCCGGCGTGATGGGACAGTCGATCCCGACGCTGATCTCCGATATCCTGAAGCGTGTCGGTATGAACGGTCTGCTTGTTCTGGCCATGCTGCCTGCGATCAAGTCCGGTACCGGACCGAACTTCGCGCTTCCTGTCGGAATCGAAGGCGGACTGATGGCACTGGTCGTCTGCATGCAGTTCGACTTTTCCGGCTGGGCGCTGATGGGCGCATCCGCTGTTCTCTGCATCATTTTCTGCACGATTCTCGGCTGGCTGTACGGCAAGCTGATGAATGCCGTCAAAGGCGCCGAGATGACGATCGCTACCTATTCCGGCTTCTCGATCGTTGCCTTTTTTAACATCCTGTGGCTTGCGATCCCGTTCTCGAACCGCAAGATGGGCTGGATGCTCGGAAACGGACTTCGTGAGACGATCCAGATGGACAGCTTTGAAGCGGATAAGGTCATTTCGAATTTCCTTTCCTTCCAGATCGGAGATATCGTATTTCCTACCGGCATGATCCTGGTGCTTGCCATTTTCTGCCTGATCAGCTGGCTGTTCTTCCGCAGCAAGACCGGTATGGCGATCTTCGCCGGCGGTCAGAACCCCAGATTCGCGGAAGCCTCCGGTCTCGCGATCGACAGGAACAGGATCATCGCGAATATTCTCTCCACGATCCTTGCCGGACTCGGCATCATCATGTACTCCCAGGGATACGGCTATGCACAGCTTTACAACGGCCCGCTGAATATGGCTTTCCCGGCTGTTGCCGCGGTACTTGTCGGCGGCGCGACCGCCAGCAAGGCCAGCATCCCGAACGTCCTGATCGGCGTCTGTCTGTTCCAGGGCCTGATGACCACGGCCATGCCGGTCATGAACCAGATCTTCACCGGTACGGATCTGTCGGATATCATGCGTATTATCATTCAGAACGGCGTTATCCTGTATGCGCTGACCAAGGTAAAGAGCGGAGGTGACAGATAATGAATGAATGGTTGAAAAAAATCACGAAGGATCCCTCTTTTGATCTTGGCAACTGGGTGCTCGACAACATCGTTACCATCATCTTCTGGATCTTTATCATTCTGGGAATGCTGACGGCAAAGAACCTCAGCCTGACAGGCTTCTTCACGGAGCTCTGCAACCGTTTCTACCGCAACGCTTTCCTGATCCTGTCCCTGATCATCCCGGTCATCGCCGGACTCGGACTGAACTTCGGTATCGTTGTCGGCGCAATTGCCGGACAGCTGGCGATCATCGCCGTGCGTTACTGGGGAATCAACAGTGAGCTTGTCGGCGGCACTGCCTTCGGCGGCCTTCCCGGTCTGCTGCTGATGTTCCTGATCGCGCTTCCGATCGCTGCCGTGATCGGCTGGATGACAGGTACGCTTTACAACAAGACAAAAGGACAGGAAATGATCGCCTCCCTGATCGTCGGCTATTTCGGAAACGGTGTATATCAGTTCATCGTTCTTTTCCTGATCGGCGCGGTCATTCCCGTGGCTGCAGCACATCCCATGATCCTGTACGACGGCATCGGTATCCGCATGAGCGTCGATATGGGAAGCACCACGTATGCGCTGGATAATCTGCTGCAGATCCCCTTCGTTCCCTTCATGATCGCTGCAGCCGCGGCTGTTCTGCTGTTCGTGCTGTGGAATCAGTTCCTCCGGAAGCCGAAGGTGGAAGGGCAGTCCTATAAGATGAACCCGCTGAAATTCTGGGTCTTTGTTATTCTGGCGGCAGGTGTCGGCATTTACTTCATTTACCAGCTGGTGACGGCGGGGCCTCTCAATGATGTCCGTAAAGTGCCTGTCGTGCTCATGCTCATCATCGCAGCGCTCGCGCTGTTCAACCAGTGGATCATGAACACCAAGCTCGGACAGGATTTCCGTTCCTGCGGCATGAACCAGACGATCGCGGAAGCGAACGGCATCAATGTGGACCGCACCCGTGTCATCGCCACCATCATTTCCACCGTGCTTGCTGCATGG
This sequence comes from Lachnospiraceae bacterium UBA3645, assembly GCA_002373555.1. Taxonomy (GTDB): domain Bacteria; phylum Bacillota; class Clostridia; order Lachnospirales; family Lachnospiraceae; genus UBA3305. The sequence continues at coordinate 3,196 of DFKM01000118.1, read as the reverse complement.
GGTATGATCATCTATCTGCAGAACATGGGTACGCTGAATACGTATACGGCGCATAACAATGTCGGTTACTTCTCCGTAGCGGCCATCCTTGTCGGCGGTGCTTCCGTGGATAAGGCGACCATCGGACAGGCCGTGACCGGCTGCCTGTTGTTCCATGCCATGTTCATCTTAAGCCCTGAGATCGGTAAGGCTGTTTTCGGACAGGCGGCGCTCGGTGAGTACTTCCGTACCTTCATGGTCTACGGCGTTATCGGTCTTTCGCTTGGTCTGTACGTATGGCGTGCAAACAAGAGAGCGAAGCTTGCGATGCCTGCAAAGGAGGACGCGGAATAATCAGAGATTTCTTTTCAGAATGAATCAGACAGGCGGTACTGCCTCTGCCTTCGGACGGAGGGTACCGTCTTTTTTGTGCACAAAATGGTTGAAGGAAGACGGAAATAGTTATATGATAGATATAGTCGGTCTATGAAAATAGAGTATTGCCGTACCGGACTGACGCAGTTTTGCGGACGGCAGGGAGAGAGGGAGAGATGAAGAAAACATTTGCCATGATGTGCGCGGTACTGATCATTGCCTGCGTGATGCCGGCGGCGGTGCATGCGGAGACGCCCGGTCAGGCCGTGAAGGAAGGCTGGGTCAAGGAAAAGAAGGATACCTATTATTATAAGAAGTACAAGCCCGTCAAAGGTTGGAAGAAGATCGATAAGAAATGGTATTACTTCGACAAGAAGACGAACGTGATGGCCCGCAATACGATCGCCGGAGCCAAAAAGGGCGGTTATTATTATGTAGATGAAGACGGCGTCAGAGTCGATGACAAGACAGTCAATGCGGCTGTCAAATTTGTCCGGAAGCGTGCGAAGAAAGAGAAAACGCCCAGGAAGAAGCTGCTGGCCTGTTACGATTATTTCACCGATAAATGTTATTATGTGAATCACGGTTACAAACTGAAGAAGAATAAGCTTCCCGAATACGGAAGAGAGTTCCTGATCACGGACCGGGGCAACTGCTTCATGGGCTCCTCCGCAATGTGCTACTGCGCAAAAGTGCTGGGATACGAGACCAGGCTCGGTGTCGGGAATTCCTATATGGGACCGACGGCCCATGGCTGGGCAGAGGTGAAGGTCGGAAGGAAATGGTATCTCTTTGATATTAACCGGACCAGATGGAACAGGGGAACAAACTTCAGAATGGTCACGTATGAGAAGTATCCGTTCAAACTGAAACGTCAATATTATTATTCTTTAAACATTAAAAAGGGAAAAGCATCCTGGAAAAAAGGAAAATATTCAGACTGACTTCGTTGAAAAATGCGTTCTGCTCTAGTAAAATAGCGGCAGAACGTATTTTTGCTTTTGAGGGGGATGTTATGAAAAACTATTTGCTGACTGCAATCGCGCTTTTTGTGATGCTTCCGTTATTTGCTGCTTCGGAAGTCCGTGCCGATAATCCGGCAGAGGTGCCGAAGAGCGGGTGGGTCACCGAGAATAAACAGACGTATTATTATAAAGAAGGAAAAGCCGTTAAAGGCTGGCAGAAAATTAAGAAGAAATGGTATTTCTTCAATAAGAAAACTAAAGTGCTTGCAAAAAATACGATTGCCGGAGACAAATCCGGAGGATATTACTATGTGGATCAGGACGGCGTCCGCTGCAAGGATAAGACAATGAAGCTCGCCGTGGCCTTTGTCCGGAAGCATTCAAAAGCAAAAGACGATCCGGAGAAGCGTCTGTATTCCTGCTTCACGTATTTTGTGAAAAAATTCCGATACCGGAGCGGCGGACTGAAGGTGTCTGCAAAAGATCTGCCGGCCTATGCAAAGGAGTTCCTTGGTCAGAAACAGGGGAACTGCTACCGCGGGGCAGCGGCTCTGGCATACTGTGCGAAAGCGCTCGGGTTCAGCGCCCGGATCGGCGTCGGCGGCAAGACGAAAAAACAGGGGAGAGGCTTAAAGCCTCTTCCCTGTCAGCATTTCATAGGCCTGGAGATATTTGTCGATGGTCTTGTCCACGATCTCCTGCGGAAGCTTCCAGTTGTGTCCCTCGTTCGCCTTCAGCCAGTCTCTTGCGAACTGCTTGTCGAAGGAGCTCTGGCTGCGGCCGGGCTCATATTCGTCTGCCGGCCAGAATCTGGAACTGTCGGGCGTCAGCATTTCGTCGCCGATCACGAGCTGTCCGTTCTCATCCAGACCGAATTCAAACTTGGTGTCTGCAATGATGATGCCGCGGCTTAAAGCATAGTCCGCACATTTCTTATACATTGCGATCGAAGCGTCGCGGAGCGCGGTCGCGTATTCCTCGCCTTTTCCGGGAAAAAGCTTCTCCAGATGGACGATGCTCTGCTCGTAGGAGATATTCTCGTCATGGTCGCCGATCTCGGCCTTCGTGCTGGGCGTATAGATCGGCTCCGGCAGCTTGTCGGATTCTCTTAAGCCCTCGGGAAGCCGGATCCCGCAGACAGTGCCGTCTTTCTGATAGCTGGCCCATCCGCTGCCGGTGATATAACCTCTGACGATGCACTCGACAGGGAGCATGGTCAGTTTTCTGACCAGCATCGAGTTGCCGTCAAAGCGCGGTTTACGGAAGAATTCCGGCATATCGTTCACATCGGTCGAGAGCATGTGGTTCGGAAGGATGTCCTTCGTCATGTCGAACCAGAAACGGCTCATCTGCGTGAGCACGGTGCCCTTCTTCGTAACGGTATTATCGAGTATCACATCAAAACAGCTGATCCTGTCAGTCGCCACAAGGATCAGGGAATCGCCGATATCATAGATCTCACGGACTTTTCCTTCTTTTACCGGTGCGTATTCTTTCATTGCAGTCCTCCAAATAGACGGGCGGAAGCCCGGTGCGGAATTTACTTTGTTAGAGTAGCAGAATTCCGTCAAACAATCAAGAGCAGAAGATCGTCCCGCGCTTCTCTACCGGCAGTTCACAAAAATATTTCCAAAAACACTTGCAATAAACCGGCCGATAACAGATAATGGATGATGTAATCAATTTAATTCGGATTACGTCAGACTACTTTGTAAAGGAGATTTTAATATGGCTAAATGGGTATGTCAGGTATGTGGTTATGTGTATGAAGGAGATGCTGCTCCCGAAGCATGTCCGATCTGTAAGGCACCGGCCTCCAAATTCACAAAACAGGAAGAAGGAGAGATGACCTGGGCTGCAGAGCATGTCGTAGGCGT
>DFKM01000114.1 GCA_002373555.1 Lachnospiraceae bacterium UBA3645 | reverse complement strand
GCCACCGGCATATCGGATGTATTCGCGATCAGAACGGTCCTCTTCATCAGGGATTCGCCGGAACGCGGATCCTTCAGTTCAGGGAACTCATTCAGAACGTCTGTCATCTCGTTTCCGCGCTCACCGCAGCCGATGTAGACAACGATATCCACATCCGACCACTTTGCGAGCTGGTGCTGTACGACCGTCTTGCCGGAACCGAACGGTCCGGGAACGGCCGCCGTGCCGCCCTTCGCCACCGGGAACATGGTATCAATGATACGCTGTCCGGAGTTCAGGGGACGGGCCGGTGTGTATTTCTGCTGATAGGGGCGGCCGACACGCACGGGCCAGTGCTGGACCATGCTGACCTCCAGCTCTTTTCCGTCCGCGAGCGTAACACAGGCCACGGTCTCGTCAACCGTAAATTCACCCTGCTTGATCCACTTCAGCACACAGCTTCCGGTCCTGGGCGGCAGCATGATCTTATGCAGGATCGCGGATGTCTCCTGGACAGTTCCGATCACGTCTCCGCCGATCAGCTTGGCGCCTTCCTTTACGACGGGAACAAATTCCCATTTCTTTTTTCTGTTCAGTGCAGGGATGCTGATACCTCTTGCGATGGTATCTCCTGTCGCCTCCTTGATCTCCGGAAGCGGTCTCTGGATACCGTCATAGATATTCTCCAGCATGCCGGGTCCCAGTTCCACCGACAGGGGAAGCCCTGTGGTGACCACCTCTGCGCCGGGGCCGAGGCCTGAGGTCTCTTCATATACCTGTATGGAAGCGGAATCTCCGCTCATATTCAGGATCTCGCCGATCAGGTTCTGGCTTCCGACACGGACAACGTCGGAAACATTCGCTTCCGCCAGTCCTTCGGCCACAACAAGCGGTCCTGAAACTTTAACAACTTTTCCCAAAGTCTCACCCTTCTTTCTTACAAGATATCGATTCCGACAGCCCGCTCCACCGCAGACTGCAGCGCTTCTTTTCCTATGCCGAGCGATCCTTCCCTGCCGGGGATCAGGATAATGGCCGGCATCGGGCTGTCCTTGAATTTATCGATCTCACGCTTCATTCCGACAGCCAGATTCTCCGATATGTATATGATGGCATAAGAGCTTTCCGGTCCCGTGATCTCCTTTAAGATCTTTCTTCCCTCTTCAGGCTTGTCCGCCGCATAGACATCCAGCCCGAGGGCCTTAAAGCACAGGATCGTATCTCTTCCGCCGATTACCGCAACTTTATACATAAGTCTCGCGCAGCCTTTCTTTTAGTTTTTCGGCGGATATGCCGGAAAGGAGGCCCGTCAGCAGCATACGCACATTCAGGATGTTGGCATCGACCACCGTCAGATACCAGATCACCGCTCTGGCGTCAAAATACATCATCCGCAAATTTGCAAGATACTTCAGCCATGCTTCCGCGCATGCTTTTTCGAACGGGGTGATCGGACCGCCCTTCAGTGCGTCCTGTCCGATCTGCGCGGCATCGTACAGATATGTATCCTTGAACATACCTGCCAGACCGTCTCCGCCGAATGCCGCCGCAGCAAGCTGGTCGGGCGGATAATTGCCGCCCTCGATCAGCACGCTCTTCAGATAATCCTGGCTGCGTCCCAGCCGGACGACACGGACGCAGGTGATCAGGTTTGCTCTGTCGATCATCTTGCGGATCAGGTCCACTGCGTAATGCTCTCCGGGTTCCGGCGCCATCATGGGCGTCTCCGGTTCCACCTTCGGCTCCAGCTCCGAAGCCAGTTCAAATAATTCCCTAAAATACATCCGGTCGATATAGAGATCAACGGCGGTGGGATTCTTGGTCCTGGCCATCATCTCTCTTGCCTCCCTGATGGTCTCTGCCATCAGCGGAGTAAGATCGCGATAGTCATTGTTCAGATAATCCTCTTTCACATTCTCGGGCGTAAAGCGGCCGGCGGTGATATACGCCTCGTCTGCCGGAACACCGGCGCCGGCGCCTTTTACGAGCGCTTTGATATTATGATAATCATATTTCATGCGCATCATCTGCACGACCTGCTCTTCCGGGCAGACCTGCTCGATGTCCTTAAATATGCTGTCCCGCCTGTTGTTCAGGACCGTATCGATCTGCGAGACATCCATGCCGGCCATATTCGGCCAGCCGGCCTCCGCCACCAGACGGGCAGCAGTCTCCGCATCTTCGGTCATGGCAGCCTGTTCGAGCCTTTCATACCGGATCATCGTCTGAAGCCGGTAGTTCAGCTTGGACGCCATGAACATATAGTCCCGGTACGAGACATATCCGACCGGATCATATGCGATCTTGTTTACAAACATATTTTATGTTCCTTCCGTCCAGTTCTTATCCGAACAGGATCCCTGCCACAGATCTGTCCATGCTCTCGCAGAGATTGTATACCAGCTTCTCCAGCGAGCAGTTGACAGCGATATCATTTTCGGCAAGGATCAGTCCGCCCTGAATATCGGCTTCCTTCTCGGAAAGCCGGATCTTCGCGGTCTTTCCTTCGGCAGCAAGGCGGGTATTCACGATTTCAACGAGCTTCCCGCCGATCGCAGCCTTATCCTTTGCCGAAAGCATCAGCTCTTCCGTGCCGGAAGATGCCGCAGACACCGCATACTTCGCAAGGAGATTGATATAGTCTTCCTTCGGAAGCGACAGCAGATCCTGCAGTGCAAATTTATAGGCATCCTTGACCAGAACGTGCTTCACGCTCAGGATCGCCTTCTTCGCCGAGAGACCGGCATTGCGGTTCTTTCGATCAGCCGCGGCTGCCGCCTCCGCAAGACCGGCTTCATGTCTTTCTTCATAGAGCAGCTTTGCCTGCTCCCTGTATCCCGCCAGGATCTCGTCCGCCTTTGCCTTTGCCTCGTTCAGAACGACGGCTGCATCGGCTTCCGCTTCCTCACGGATACGGTTCGTTATCTTTTCAATTCCTTTCATGGCTTGCCCTCCGGGAACCGGCTTCAGCCTACGCCGAGGTTCAGGTTCAGGAGCATCAGGAACGATGCAAGCAGGGACAGGATGGCGTAGAACTCAACGGTAATACACATAACAATGCCCTTTGCCCAGTCATCGGGGCGTCTTGCCATCAGGTTGATGGCTCTTGCAGCCGCACGGCCCTGTGCCGGCGCGGAGATGCATCCGCCGATCATCATGGGAACGCAGGCGCCGAAGACTCTCAGGCCGTCTGCTACGGTAAGCGCTGTGGGATCTCCGCCGAAAACGCCCATCTGGATCAGTGCGAAGAACCAGATGACCAGACCGTACAGGCCCTGGGTACCGGGGATGACCTGCAGGATCATGACCTTACCGAAGTAAGAAGGGTCTTCTCCCAGAAGTCCGATACCGGATTCACCGGCCAGTCCCGTACCTTTTGCAGAACCGGCGCAGCAAAGACCTACTGCCAGTCCGCTTCCCAGAAATCCTATTGCCAAACCTCCGAAATCAGCAAAAAAGTTCATTATTATTCCTCCTCAATGTGAATTATCTTTCCTCAGTGATATCAAAGTATTTAGGTTTTATGCTCAACGGACGGAAGGCCTTTCCGCCGTCTCTGTACCATTTGCCGAAGAACTCCAGATACTGCAGTCTGAGCGTATGTACGAAGCAGCCGATGATGTTCAGCAGGAAGTTCAGTACATGACCGATCAGGAAAACTGCAATAAAGAGGATCGTGCCCGGTATGGTGGGACCGTTCGCATTCCCCAACGATCCGAGCTGGTTGAATACGCTGGCGATAACGCTTCCTGCAAGCATCAGCGCCATCAGACGCGAGTAGGACAGGAAGTCGCCCAGATAACCTGTGGCGCCGTTATAAAGGCCACTGACGATACCGGTGATCTTGCCGAAGCCCTTGTTCGTCAGCAGGGATCCGAGGACCATCATCGCGAATCCGATGATCAGGACGATGGGGCTCTTCGCCAGTGCGTATACGCCGATGCCGGCAATGATCACCCACCAGGAGAAATCATTGAAAATGGCATCGATCCACTGTCCGTCGCGGATCTTCAGATAACATCCGATGCACACGCCCACGAACAGGTGGATGCCGCCGAGGCAGATCGAACCGATCAGAACGATCAGCGGATTGTTGCCTTCCAGAAGATTCAGCGGAAGCGTGAGCGTCATCCCGCCGGGAAGCGGTATGGATGCGAAGTTCGGCACGAGCTGGATGTCCTTGCCGAACCAGCTACCGACCACCGTCACCAGATCGCCGAAGAAGCCGTTGATCAGGAAGCCCATGATAAAGGTCGAGATACCGCATTCGATCAGGAGTCCGGCCATGTAGCCCATGGTCCCCTTCGGTCTCGCCTTTTTGCTCCAGACCATGCCCGCGATGAACATCAGCAGGCCGTAGGCCATATCCGCGAACATGATTCCGAAGAACAGTGCGAAGAACGGCATGATGAACGGATTCGGATCCAGTCCGTTGTAAGCGGGGAGCGAATACATCTCGGTCACGACGTTGTACGGTCTGGTCAGCCGGTTGTTCCGAAGCTTGATCGGAACCTCTTCCGGCTTCTCCGGATCCGGATCCTCTGTCTCCCATGCGCAGGTGTATTTCCCGAGCACTTCGGAGAGCTTTTCTTCTTCCGGTGCGGTGATCCACCCCTCCATCCGGAAGGTGCTCTTCGTTTCAAGAGACTTCTCCTTCGCCTCTTCTCTGTCGATGACCGTCTGCAGCGTCTCCAGTCCCATCTGGAGATTCGGACGGTTCTCAGCCTGTGCGGCAATGGCCGCACTCAGTTCCTCTTTGCTCTTTGCGAGTTCCACAAGAGCGTCTTCCGCCGCCTTTGTGATCTGCTTCGGCGTCCCCTTCAGGCCGGTCATGGCGATCGGGGAGAACGAAGCCGGTCTCAGCGCGGCGATGACATCTTCTGCCAGTCCCCTGTAATAGACCACGTTCACGAAGCGGAACTGCTTATCTTCCGATATCACAGTCACCTCCGCATCCAGATCCGCGAGCAGTGCCCGGACGCTCTCGATGCTTTCACTGACCGGGATGGTACCGTAGATCAGTTCACAGGTCTTCGTCGTACTCTGTCCCAGGTCCTGCTCCATTTCGATCCACGGCTTCATGGATGCAATGGTCGCCTTCTCCCGGTTCTCCTGTGCCTGGATGCTCCGGATCTTCACATCACTGTCCAGAATATACTGAGCAGTCTTCAGATCGCCGGCAATTGCCGACTCATCCATGACCGCGTCGATCCCGGCTTCGGGAAGCGGTGTGAGCAGGCCCTTCTTGTCGGGCGCGTACTTGTTGAGACGGGCAAGCGCATTGGTCAGCGTGGACTTCTGCGACCGCAGGCTGATCAGCGGAGACGATTTCTGGACCATCGGGTCCACGGCCTCCCCCGCCTTCTCTTTCGGCTCGTCGATCTGTACGCAGCCCAGTAGCAGAAGATCCTTCAGGATTTCCTCTCTCTGGGACGAAACCGCAATGAGCTTCAGTTTTTTCATAGAAACAATGCTCATTTACCCTTTAACTATCCTTTCTTTGATGAACCCGGCTGCCGTTTCCATACGTCCCTTGGCCATGAACTCGAGCAGTTCGGTCTCTTTTTTGGTCTGCGCTATGATCTCAGACTCTTTGGCCGTCGCTTCGGCAAGTTTCTCCCGGAGCGCGGTGGCAGATTCCTCCGCGGCTTTCTGTTTCGCCGCTTCGATCAGCGCTTTTCCGTCAGCCTCAGCTTTGGAAACGATAGCGGCGGCTTCGGCTCTTGCATCACTGCGTATTTTTGCCGCAGCATTTTCAGCCTCCTCTATTTCAGAAATAACATCTAAGGCCACGCATTTCCCTCCTTTACATTTTATTATCATTACGCCGGAGCATAAATTTGGTAATATTTTATCATTTCTCTATATCAAAAGCAACGAAATAGTCATACTTTTTTGCCATACATAAAATAAGATTTGAATATTATTTCACTGTTGTAGAATAAATTCAGTTTGTACGCTGTTTTTGGTGGGTTTATCAAATTGTTGAAATGAATTTCATCAGTGCGAAAATGAATGGCAGAATATGCTCATAAATCAGGCTTTGAAATATCTGGCCATGAAATAATAAGAAAAGAAAGATCCCGTTTTCCGGTCTGCGGACCGGAAAACGGGATCTGTTTTCTTTTTCCTGTATCAGCGGTTGAAAAACTCCTTAAACTCCGTATATCCTTCCTTCGCAAGCTGTTCCTTCTGGAACTTTTTGTTCTTGTTCATGACCGAAACAAGTACGCGCTTTCCGCCCTCTCTGAGTTCCTGCGCTTCCTTCATGATCTCCGTCATGCGCTCCGCGGGCATATTCTTCTCGATCAGGAACGCGGCCGCGCCTTCTTCGCCGGGCACTTTGAAGCCCTGTTCCATCAGGATCGTGATAATGCGCTCGAAACCGATGGAGAAACCGACTGCCGGCGTTTCGATATTTGTGAACTTCCCGACCATCTTATCATATCTGCCGCCGCCTCCGCAGGAAGCGTTCAGACCGTCGATCTGGATCTCGAAAATGGTGCCGGTGTAGTAGCTCATGCCGCGGACAAGCGTGGGATCGAATTTCAGCCTGAAGCCGGTCGAGAGATCCCCTACGCTGTTCATGATGAACGACAGGCTCTCCGCTGCGTCATCGATATGCCCGGCCAGGGTCTCTTTCAGATACCCCACCTGGTCTTCCCTTGTTTCCAGCTCGGCAAACAGTGTTCCGAGCTTTTCGATCGCGGCTGCTTCAAAGCCGAGCTCCGTGAGCCCCTCCTTCACGCCGTCCATGCCGATCTTGTCCATCTTGTCCAGCTCGACAAAGACCTGGTCATAGGATTCCTCCGGGAAACCGCACCAGGCCGCCATGCCCTTCAGGATCCGTCTGTCATTGATAATGACGGTAAATCCGTCAAATCCGATTCTGGAAAGCAGCTTTGTCGTTGCGAGGATCAGCTCGATCTCTGCGATATTGGAGGGTTCGCCCAGGATGTCGATATCGCACTGATAGAACTGACGGAAACGTCCCCGCTGCGGTCTGTCCGCACGGAAGACCGGTCCGATCTGCAGCGCCTTGAAGGGCTTGGGCAGATCATTCATGTGATTGGAATAATATCTGACAAGCGGAACGGTCAGATCGTAGCGAAGGCCGGAATCGGAAAGATCATTGTCCGTCTTTGCTTCTTCGATCTTCAGCTTCTCGCCTCTTTTCAGGATCT
>DFKM01000017.1 GCA_002373555.1 Lachnospiraceae bacterium UBA3645 | reverse complement strand
TGCGCCGTGCGATGAGCAAGAAGAAGCAGGACGTGATGAACGCCGAGCGGAAGAACTTCGTTTACGGAAACGAGGAACTGAACATCCCCGGCTGTGTCGCGAACGGGATCCCGGCGCAGGTGGCGAATCAGATCTACGACGAGATGCTGGACTTCGCAAAGTATGCCTTTAACAAGTCGCATGCCGCCTGCTATGCGGTGGTCGCCTACCAGACGGCGTACCTGAAGTATTATTATCCGGTGGAATTCATGGCGGCGCTCATGACATCCGTTATTGAAAATCCCGGCAAAGTGACCGAATATATCGATGTCTGCCGCAGCATGGGCATAAAAATCGTGCCGCCGGATATCAACCGCGGCGAGTGGGGGTTTTCGGTGGCGGATAAAACGATCCTGTACGGACTCTCCGCGATCAAAGGTCTCGGAAGATCGGTCATCGAGAGCATCACGGAAGAGCGCAGCACTGGCGGGGAATTCACGAGTCTGTCCGATTTTATAAAACGGCTCAGTTCGAAGGAAGTCAATAAGCGTACGGTCGAAAGTCTGATCATGGCCGGCGCGCTGGACTGCCTGCCCGGCAACCGGCGTCAGAAAATGATGGTCTATGCGTCCATTATGGATGACAAGAACCGCAGGCAGAAGGACGGCATCAGCGGGCAGATGTCCCTGTTCGATATGATGGAGCCGGAACAGGCGGCCGCCTTTGACGTCCGCTTCCCGGATGTGGAGGAATTCCCGAAGCAGGAGCTTCTGGCTTATGAAAAAGGCGTGCTCGGCATCTATGTCAGCGGACATCCGCTGGATGAAGACCGCAGTCTCCTGGAGGCGAACATCACGGCAAGGACGTCCGACTTCGAGGTGGACGAGGAGACCGGCAAGGCTGCCGTAAAGGATTCGCAGCAGGTGACGCTCGGCGGCATGGTGACGGACATCAACATGAAACTCACCAAGAACAACCAGAACATGGCCTTTGTCACCATCGAAGATCTGTGGGGCAGTCTGGAGCTGATCTTCTTCCCGCGGGATTTTGAAGCGAACCGGGATAAGCTGTATCCCGAGAGCAGGCTTTTCTTTAAAGGGCGCGTCAGCATGTCTTCGGACGAAGACAAGGGGAAGCTGATCTGCGGGATCACTGTTCCGGTGAGTGCGCTTCTGGGCGATATCTGGCTGCAGTTCGCGGACAAGGCTGCCTTTGATGCCGGCCGGGAGATTCTGGAGGAACTCCGGGCAGATCTGGCGACGGTCATCTATCTGAAGAAGGAGAGAGCGATCAAACGGCTTACCGGAAGAGGATTTCATGACAGAAAAGAGAGAAATGAAACAGTGCTTGCCTATAATGCCGCTTTCGGTGCCGAGAATGTCGGTGTCGTAGAAAAAAATCTTGAAGAGCTGCTGAAAAAAGGGTATACTAGATAACCAATCGTGCGGGAATATCCATATATGCACGAAATATGATTTTATCAAATATCCTCAAGGGGGTTGCTATATGTCAGATACAATCAAGACCATCGGCGTGCTGACCAGCGGAGGAGACGCTCCGGGCATGAATGCCGCGATCAGAGCTGTCACACGTTCCGCGATTAAGGCGGGGTTTAAGGTTAAAGGCATCCGCAGAGGCTATGCGGGACTTCTGGAAGAAGATATCGTGAATTTTAATACCCGCAGCGTGGCCGATATCATCAACAGAGGCGGAACCATCCTTTATACCGCAAGATGCATGGAGTTCATGTATGAAGAAGGCCAGCAGAAGGCTGTCAAGATCCTGAAGAAGCACGGTATCGATGCACTCGTCGTCATCGGCGGAGACGGATCGTACCGCGGCGCCAGAGCGCTCGCAAGGCTCGGCGTCAAGGTCATCGGAATCCCCGGCACCATTGATCTGGATATCGCCAGCACGGACTATACGATTGGTTTTGATACCGCGATCAATACCGCAATGGAAGCGATCGATAAGATCAGAGATACCTCCACTTCCCATGAGAGAGTCAGTATCATCGAAGTCATGGGAAGACATGCGGGATACATCGCGCTGTGGTCGGGCATTGCCTGCGGCGCGGAGAACATCCTGATCCCCGAGATGTACGACTATAATGAAAAGAAACTGATCGACCAGATCATCAAGCTCCGGAAGATCGGAAAGAAACATCATATCATCATCAACGCCGAAGGTATCGGCAATTCGATGGATATGGCAAAGCGGATCGAGGCGGCTACCGGTCTGGAGACCAGGGCCTGTATTCTGGGCTATCTGCAGAGAGGCGGCGTGCCTACCTGTAAGGACAGGGTCTATGCTTCGATCATGGGCGCGCGGGCTGTTCATCTGCTCAGCGAAGGCATGACCGGCAGGATCATCGCCCATTCCGGCGGCGTATTCACTGATTATGATATCGAAGAAGCGCTGGAAATGAAGAAGAGTATCCATCCCGACTTTATGACGGTCGGCAACGAGCTGGTCCGCTTTGACTGACTGAAATCTTATACCGAAAGGAGGTGATGAGCCCATGGAAAACACGGATCTGATGGACAGATCGTCCGTCACCAACTGCAACCTGAAATCGCTGGTCAAGGACGACCAGAAAACACCGGAAGAACTGTATGATGAGCTCATCGCCACGATCAGGAAATATCATCCGTCGGATGATCTTTCACTTGTGGAAAAAGCATATAAGACGGCGAAAGCGCATCATGAGGGGCAGCTCCGGAAATCCGGCGAACCCTATATTATCCATCCGCTCAAGGTGGCGATCATCCTGGCCGAGCTGGAAATGGACAAGGAATCGATCATTGCCGGCATCCTGCACGATGTCGTGGAAGACACCGACATGACGCTGGATGAGGTCAGCGAGCAGTTCGGTGGCGATGTGGCGATCCTGGTCGACGGCGTCACAAAGCTGACCCGGATCAACTGGACGAGCGACCGGAACGAGATCCAGGCGGAGAATCTCCGGAAGATGTTCCTGGCCATGGCCAAGGA
>DFKM01000070.1 GCA_002373555.1 Lachnospiraceae bacterium UBA3645 | reverse complement strand
GACTTTTGTTAGCAGGTTTTTGTGTAACCCGCGGGGACAGGCACCGCGGGTTATTTTCGTTATGCGGATGGATAACCCACGGTGCCTGTCCCCGTGGGTCATGTGTTCTTACGCTACCAGGAAGAACTTGATCAGGAAGAGCGCGGAAATGATGTAGGTAACAGCAGATACTTCCTTTGCCTTTCCGTTGAATACAGCGAGTACGGTATAGGAGATCAGTCCGATACCGATCGCATGTCCGATGGAACCGGAGATCGGCATCGCGATCATCATCAGTCCGACGGGAACAAGCTGTTCCATATCGCCGAAGTCCACGTTCTTCAGGCCGGCAGCCATGATGATGCCGACATAGATCAGTGCGGACGAAGTCGCAGCAGCCGGGATCAGCGCGGCGATCGGGGAAATGAACATGCAGGCCAGGAAAAGAACACCGGTGGTGAGCGCCGTCAGGCCGGTGCGTCCGCCTGCTTCCACGCCGGAAGCGGATTCGATAAAGGTCGTGACCGTAGAAGTTCCGGTCAGGGAACCGGCGACGGTACCGATCGCATCGGAGAGCAGCGCTTCCTTCATCTGCGGCATATTTCCGTCCTTATCCAGCATGCCTGCACGGGAAGCGGTTCCCACGAGGGTTCCGATCGTATCGAACATATCGATCATGCAGAATGTGATGATCAGTGTGATGACGGTGAACCAGCCTACCTGGGCAAAGCCGGCAAAGTTGAGCTTGAACAGCGTCGTATTCGCCATATCCGCAAAAGGCGGCATCCAGTTGGCGGTCGCGAGTGGTGCGAAAGGATTCGTGTGCAGGAAGACGGCTTCGCAGATCCAGTACAGGATCGAAGCGATCAGCATGCCGAGCAGCACGGCGCCCTTGAAGCCGCGGCGTGCCAGAACGACGATCACGAACAGTCCGACGAACATGGTGACGACGGTGATGACCATGGGCGTATATCCTTCACCCATCGTTGTTGCAGCAAGCTTCGGTGTAAGTGCGCCGAAGAAATCACGCATCGCATAGAAGGGGCCGCCGGTCGAGGAGTAGATGCCTGCATTCGATCCGAGACCGATGTTCATCAGCATCAGGCCGATGGACGGCGCAATGCCCATACGTACGCCGAGCGGGATCGCTTCGACGATCTTCTCGCGGATGTTGAACAGCGACAGCAGAACGAATACGATACCTTCCGCGAAGATGATCACGAGCGCTGCCTGGAAGCTTGCAAGATACGTCATGCCGGTGATGGCGACGATGTTGGTGACGACAACGGCCATAAAGCTGTTCAGGCCCATGCCGGGGGCAAGTGCAAACGGCTTGTTTGCCAGAAATGCCATGCTGAACATACCGATCGCGGAAGCGATGCAGGTCGCCATGAACACGCCGTTCCAGAGATCGGCGCCTTCTGCGCCGAAGCCGGTCAGCAGGTTGGGGTTCAGGGCGATGATGTAGGCCATCGTCATAAATGTGGTCAGACCCGCGATGATCTCCGTGCGGACGTCTGTACCGTTTTCCTTCAGTTTGAACAGTTTCTCCATTTTTCCCTCTTTTCGTAGTGCTTATTGCGGACTGCGTCCGCGTTCTTCGGTTACTCTTCCTCCTGGATCTTCTGGATCATTTTCCACATTGCCTTCGCACTGTTGAAGTTCTCCGGAACAAGATACCGCGGACCGATCTCGATGCCGAAATTGTCGGATATCTCGGATACCAGGGAAATGATGCTGAAGGAATCCAGGACCTGGCCGTCGATCAGGCGGTCTTCGGTCTCGAAATCCACATCCGGAGCGATCTCTGTGAGGATCTCCATCAATTCTTCCATGTCTAATCTCCTATCTGTATCTGTATTGAAAAGCACAGCCTGTACACGGTGCCGGGTATTGATACCCACCTATCATAACGGAAACGGGGAAGATATGCAAGCCGTTTTGCCTTGACTAAAGGAGAGCAAACTGATACAGTATCTATGATTATGCGGTCATGCCGGACGGCGCCGCAGATCCGGATCCGAAGCTGTTTCCTATCCGATATTTAAGGGAAGTGCGCTATGGCAGATATAAGACCGATAACCTGTCTTCGGCCCGAAGTGGAGATGGCAGCCAGAATAGCAACAGGACCACACAGTGAGATCAGCAAGGGAGAGATCCGGGAAAAGATCCTGGAGAATCCGCTTTCTTACTCAAGGATCGTGCATCCGAAGTGCCTTTACGGCTCGGTTCCGGATGTTTATGACCGTACTGCGGATATTCTGGAAGCATGGACCGGGAGAGGGATCTTCCGGCAGGATGACGCTGCCGCTTTTTATATCTACCGTCTGACCAGTTGCGGCCATACCCAGAGCGGGCTGGTGGGACTTACGCCGATCGATGAGATCGTTTCGGGACGTGTTCACGCTCATGAAAAGGTCAGAGAGAATAAGCTTGCGGATCTGATGCTGCACATCGACAAATGCGGTGCGCAGATCGGCGGGCCGGTCCTGATGGCCATCCATTCCAATGCATCGTTCCTGCGCTGGATCGCCGAACAGGAGAAGCAGGCGCCGCTGTATCATTTTGTGTCTGAGAACGGTGTTCTGAACCAGATCTGGCGGGTGGATGATCCGGCTGCTGTCCGGGAGATCGAAGAGATCATGCGCGGCGCGGGCGATCTGTATATTGCCGACGGTCATCACAGGGTGATGGC
The DNA here is from genome assembly GCA_002373555.1 of Lachnospiraceae bacterium UBA3645. Lineage (GTDB taxonomy): Bacteria > Bacillota > Clostridia > Lachnospirales > Lachnospiraceae > UBA3305. The sequence goes on along the minus strand of DFKM01000070.1, from coordinate 5,732 downwards.
GTCTGCCGCCATCTGTGAGCGGAACCGGAAGGAGGATCCGTCCTTTTCGGGGGAGGAGCCCTGGAATTATCTGCCCTGTGTGTGCTTTTCCGAGAATGAACTGCAGATCCTGCCGTTCGCCAGGGTCGTGGAAGGATATCGCGACAGGTCGCTTCAGGAACTGCTTCGCCAGCTCTCGGAAAGTTTCATGGTCGAAGAATGTGCGTATGGCGCCGATCCGCGCGGGAAGGGAGAATTTATCCTGGCTTCCTGCGGGCAATGCTTCCGGCTTATATTAAAGGAAGAACTTCGTCCGGCGGATGCCCGGGCATCACTGGATGTTTCTGTGCTGCAGGACTTCGTGCTGGAACCGCTTTTCGGGATCCGTGATCCCAAGACTGATCCCAGGATGGAATTCATCGGCGGCATGAAATATAAGGAACAGCTGCTTTCCGTCTGCAGAGCGGATGACGTGGCCGGGTTCCTGCCGTATCATACCACCATGGACGAGCTTTTCGCGGTCGCCGATGCCGGGGAGACCATGCCTCCGAAATCCACGTGGTTCGAGCCCAAGCTCTGCAACGGGCTGTTCATCTACAGACTTTAAAAGAACAGGAATGAAATGCCCGGTTTTCCGGGCTTTGGAGTATCAAATGGGAAACAGAAAAAGAAGCGAAAGCTTCATCGTACAGGCCGGCATTCTTGCCGGCGCGGGAATTATTGTACGAATTATCGGGATCCTTTACAGAAGCCCTCTGACCAGTATTATCGGAGATGAGGGAAACGGATATTACGGAACGGCCTACAATATCTATACGATCATCCTTCTTCTGGCTTCGTACAGTATTCCGTCCGCTATTTCCAAAGTGATCGCACAGCGTCTGGCGCTTAATGAATACAGGAATGCACACCGTATTTTTCAGTGTGCGTTTATTTATGTTATCGTGGTCGGCGGTCTGGCCAGTATACTGACCTGGATCTTTGCGCCGGTGCTGGTCGACGAAAATGCCGTTTCCGTGCTTCGGATCTTTACCCCGACGATCTTTTTCTCGGGCATTCTTGGCGTGTTCAGAGGCTATTACCAGGCGCACGGGAGCATGGTGCAGACTTCGATCTCCCAGATCCTGGAGCAGATCCTCAATGCCGTGATCAGTATTTTCGCAGCCTGGCTGATGGTGAGCGGCGCGGCCGGCGGGAGCGACAGAGCGATCCGGGGCGCCATGGGATCCGCTGTCGGAACAGGGGTCGGCGTCATCACGGCGCTGCTTTTCATGTTCATCATTTACCGTTCCAACAGGAGATTCTTTATCAGGCGCCAGGCAAAGGATCATACGGCGGACGTCCTCAGCAAGTCTGAGATATTCCGAATGATCTTCCTTGTCGTCACGCCTTTTATCATGAGCACGTTCGTCTATAACTGCAGCACGCCCATCAACCAGACGATCTATATCAATGTCATGAAGCTGGTCAAGGGGCTGAATTCGGCAGAGGCAGCAACGCTTTACGGTATTTATTCCGGCAAGACGCTTGTTATCCTGAATATCCCCATTGCCATTTCCGCTGCGGTATCGGCCGCCGTTATCCCGACGGTCTCTGCCGCATTTGCCAGAAAGAACATGGAGGATACGAAACAGAAGGTCTCTCTGGCGATCCAGACGACCATGCTCATTGCCATTCCCGCTGCCGTGGGGCTCGGCGTCCTGGCAAGACCGGTGACGCAGCTGCTGTTCCCGCAGCCGGAATCGCTGGATATGGCCGCTTCGCTTCTCCGGGCACTCAGTGTGACCGTCGTGTTTTACTCGCTTTCCACGCTGACCAATGCGGTGCTGCAGGGCGTCGGACTGGTGAACCGTCCGGTCATTCACGCAGTGATCGCACTGGCTGCGCAGACTGCGGCGCTGGTGCCGCTGCTGCTGATGACGGAACTGAATCTGTACAGCATGGTTTTGGCCACTGTCATCTATACATTTATTATGTGTCTGCTGAATCAGATCTCCATCTCGAGGGCGATCGGATACAGCCAGGAGATCATGCGGACGTTCGTACTGCCGGGCGTCTCCGCGATGATCATGGGGATCGTCAGCTGGGCTGTCTACAGCATGCTGTACGGACTGTTTGAAAGCAATGTCATCTCTCTGGCCGCTGCCATCGTTATGGCGGTGATCGTGTATTTTGCTCTGCTGCTCGGTACGGGCGCCGTGGATGCAGAGACGCTGGATCAGATGCCCGGCGGCGGAAGAATAGCATCGATCGCAAGAAAGATGCGTTTGCTGAGAGAATAAAGGGAGCAATATTATTATGAAAAGAATGCTTGTGATCGTAAATCCGAACGCAGGCCGGGGCCAGATCAAGCCCAGGCTCTGCGAGGTACTGGATACATTTACAAAAGCCGGATACTGGACGGAAATCTATATCACCCAGAAATCCGGAGAAGCGAAAGTCGTTGCGAAGACCAGGGGCGGCGCCGTGGACAGAGTTGTCTGCTGCGGCGGCGACGGAACGCTCGATGAAGTCGTGAATGGCCTGATGCTGCTTCCACAGAGCAGGAGGCCGGAGCTCGGTTATATTCCTGCCGGCACGACCAATGATTTCGCACACAGTATGGGCATCCCGGATGATCCGCTCGTGGCCGCAGACATTGCTGCACACGGCAAGATCTTTGCGGTGGATATCGGCCAGATCAATGAGGAATATTTTTCCTACACGGTCGGTTTCGGCGTCTTTACCAATGTTTCCTATTCGACGGATCAGGATCTGAAGAAGCTCCTCGGCCCCCAGGCCTATATCATGGAGGGCGCCAGAGAGCTCCCCAATATGAAGGCTCATCATGCGAAGGTCTATATGAACGGAAATGTTTACGAGGGTGATTATCTGCTCGGTATGGTCTCCAATTCCTTCCGCGTCGCGGGTATGACCGGTCTGTGGGGACAGGATATTGAGATGGATGACGGCCTGTTCGAAGTGAATCTTTTAAGCCAGCCGAAGGATATTCCGGGCTGGGGAGATCTGGCAGCTTCGTTTCTGCTGACGCATGATAATTCGGATTATATTACCAGAGTGAAGACCTCGGACGTGAAGTTTGAACTGGAGGAAGCGCTGGAATGGGTGCAGGACGGTGAATTCGGCGGGAAAATGGCCGATGTCAGGATCCGTGTGCTGCCGCATGCGCTGCGGATCGTAAGATCCTATTGACAACGGGTGTATAATAATGTTAAAATAGATGACCAAGTTCGATCAGAACCCTTTTGTCAAAGGTGTTTGAAGAAAGGATGGGACCGTGGATAAAGAACATTTTATGCATCAGATGGACAGCCTTGTGGAGCTCGGAAAATCCAGGAACAATACGCTGGATATCAATGAGATCAACGATTTCTTCAAGGATGAAAAACTGGACACGGAACAGCTGGAAACGGTATATTCCTATCTCGAAGGCAAGAACATCGACGTTCTCCGCGTAATGACCGATGAACCCTCCGCTGTAGAGGAGATTGTGCTGGGAGAAGATGACGATGAATTCCGCCCCGATGATGAGGAGGAAGAAGAGATCGATCTGGATGCCATTGATCTTCTGGACGGCATTGGGACAGAGGATCCTGTCCGCATGTATTTAAAGGAGATCGGAACCGTTCCGCTGCTGACGGCGGAAGAGGAAGTCGAACTCGCAAGGCGCAAGGCAGAGGGAGACGTACGGGCGAAGGAGCGGCTGATCGAGGCCAACCTCCGTCTCGTGGTCAGCATCGCGAAGCGGTACACCGGCCGCGGCATGAGCTTCCTGGATCTTGTCCAGGAGGGAAATCTCGGACTGATCAAGGGCGTGGAAAAATTCGATTACACGAAGGGCTACAAGCTCTCGACTTATGCCACCTGGTGGATCAGACAGTCCGTTACCAGAGCGCTGGCGGATCAGGCACGTACCATCCGTGTTCCGGTGCATATGGTAGAGACCATTAACAAGATGAGCAAGATGCAGCGAAAGCTGACGCTGGAGCTCGGCTACGAGCCTTCCACCGCGGAGCTTGCGGAAGCGCTTGAGATGACGGAAGAGAAGGTCATGGAGATCATGCAGATCGCCCGTGAGCCTGCTTCTCTGGAGACTCCCATCGGTGAGGAGGACGACTCCAATCTGGGCGATTTTGTCGCGGACAACAACATCACGACCCCCGAGGAGAATGTGGAATCTGTCATGCTGCGGGAGCATATCGATACGCTGCTGCAGGATCTGAAGGAGAGAGAGCGGCAGGTGATCATCCTGCGGTTCGGTCTCGAGGACGGACATCCCAGAACTCTGGAGGAAGTCGGAAAAGAGTTCAACGTCACCCGTGAGCGTANNTCATGCAGATCGCCAGAGAGCCTGCATCGCTCGAGACGCCGATCGGCGAAGAGGATGATTCCAATCTGGGCGATTTCGTTGCGGACAACAATGCCGTAACACCGGAAGGAAATGTGGAATCCGTCATGCTGCGTGAGCATATCGATATCCTGCTGAACGATCTGAAGGACAGAGAGAAGCAGGTGGTGATCCTCCGCTTCGGCTTGGAAGACGGACATCCCAGAACGCTTGAGGAAGTCGGCAAGGAATTCAATGTTACGCGTGAGCGTATCCGCCAGATCGAGGCGAAAGCACTCCGAAAATTAAGAAATCCCGTGCGCAGCAAGCGCATCCGGGACTTTCTGTAAAGAGCCCATGGGGACAGGTCCCGTGGGTTATGAATAGGATGTACGGCGGTAACCCGCGGGACCTGTCCCCATGGGCTGCCTACAGGATGATAAACTCCTTATCCAGCACGGCAAAATCAAATTCACCAAGATCCGTACAGACCGCCCTTCCGGCGGTCTTTTCCGTTATTTCGGAAAGAAACGCATCCGCTTCCCCGGCCGGGACCAGATACGTGATCTTTGCATTCTCCGCGTACTGGCTGGATACCGGATCATAGCCGCGGCTGCCGGCGATGTACTGCAGTCTGCCGACATCGTTGTAATCACAGGTGATCGCCAGCTTCTTCCCGTGGATCCGGTCGAGCAGCAGGCTTGCGTCAAGACCTTCCTTCGCGGCTTTTCCGTACGCCCGCACGAGCCCGCCGGTGCCCAGAAGCACGCCGCCGAAATATCTCGTGACGACGATGCAGGCGTTGCGTACCCCGGAACTGGTCAGCACGTCAAGGATCGGCCGGCCGGCTGTGCCGGATGGTTCCCCGTCGTCGTTTGCCCGGCTGATCTCATTGCGTTCACCCAGGACGAACGCCATGCAGTGGTGCCCCGCATCCCAGTATTTTTTCCGGATCTGCTCGTGAAATGCGGCGGCATCCGCTTCGCTTCCGATCGCGGAAACGCTGGCAATAAAGCGGGATTTTTTCTCGGTGATCTCGCCCTCGCCGCCTTCATAAACAAATTTCGTATATTCTCCCAAAATGACCTCCGAAGAAACAATCAGATGGTATCATTATATGCTTTCCCCGCGGAAAAGGCAATCTGCGGGAGCCGGACCGGGCAAACAAAAAAAGAACTGCGCGAAGACAGTTCTCTTTGGTGACCGGCGGACCAATGGCTGCCGGAGCCCAGGCTTATTACAGCTTGGTGACGTTGGTTGCCTGCGGTCCTTTGGTGCCTTCTATGACATCAAACTCTACCTCTGCGCCTTCATCGAGGGACTTGAAGCCCTCCATGTTCAGGCCGGTGTAATGAACGAATACGTCCTTGCCGGATTCGTCAGAGATAAAGCCGTAACCTTTCTGGTTGTTGAACCACTTAACTGT
>DFKM01000188.1 GCA_002373555.1 Lachnospiraceae bacterium UBA3645 | reverse complement strand
GCATCATGCCTCCGCACATATGTCCGGATGAGCCTGTTCCCGGGATCGTATAGTTGATCATCTGTCCGGCGAATACAAGTGCCGCCGTGACCGCCATCGTCGGAAGCTTCTGCGGTTCATCCTCCAGCTTCAGTCTGCGGATCGAAAGTCCGGCCGCTGTGCCGGACGCTGCATACATCGTTGCTGCTACAGCCGGAGCCAGCAGCGCGTCAGCCATATGCATATTCTACCTCCTTCATTTTCTGCCGGTCCGTATGTCTGGGCAATATCCAGAATCCGCATGCAGAAGACCCGGCGGAAACCATTTCATCACTTTACCGTAATCAAGTATAAATTCCCGGAAATGCGCCCGCAAGCCCCCCAGGGGGTTGAAAAACTCCCGGATCGCCGGCACAGCTGCTTTCCGACAGCAGAATTACAGAGCGCATCAGAAGAACTGTGCATCCGTCGGCATCAAAAAAACCCCGCCGTACGGCGGGGTGCATCTGTTTTCCTGATGGCGATCAGTCTGTTACGTAAGGCATAAGTGCTACGTGACGGGCTCTCTTGACTGCTGTGGTCAGCGCTCTCTGGTGCTTTGCGCATGTTCCGGTGATGCGGCGAGGAAGGATCTTGCCTCTCTCGGAAACATACTTTCTCAGTTTTGCTGTATCCTTGTAATCAATTACGCAGTTCTCTTCACCGCAGAATACGCAGACTTTCTTTCTTCTGCGGATGCCGCCGCGTCTTCTCATAGGGCCGTCTGCCTTGTCACCTTTATTAAAAGCCATTGCTGTTTCCTCCTGATTGTAATTAAAATGATTTGATGTGAGCGCTTTGGTCCGCCGAATATTGTCATACTGACGATGATTTATCATCGGAAGTATCCACCGCCTTTGTTCTTCGGTTTTTGTAAAACCGCCTGATACAGAGCGAGGATCCTTCGCCGGCATGTCCGGCTTCAGGATGACAGCGAATTCCAATCCCGGTAGTATCCGGAAATCACTGCGCTGTATAAAATTAGTTGAACGGCAGCTCCTCATCGTCCACACCGTCGGGGATATTCATGAATCCGTCTCCCACGGGTGCTGCATTTGCAGGCTCTGGACGCGCAGGCGCATTATTGTATCCGCCCTGCGGAGCTTCGTTTCTCGGCTGGGGGGCATAGCCGCCCTGGCCGCCGTAATTTCCGCCGCCCTGAGCATTCTTGCTCTCGGCGAACTCGATTTCTTCCGCGATGATCTGAACGGAAAATACTCTCTGTCCCTCGCGGTTCGTGTAATTATCATTCTGGATACGTCCGACAAGAAGGATCTTCGTTCCCTGGTGAAGGTACTTCTCTACGAACTCGGCCTGACGTCCGAAGGCAGTGCAGTTGAAGAAATCCGCATCGGAATTCTCTCCCTGCCGTCTGAATCTTCTGTCGACCGCGATGGAAAACCTGGCGATTGCCATAGAGTTGTCGCCGCTCGAATAGCGGATCTCCGGATCTCTGGTAAGTCTTCCCATCAAAATGACTTTATTCATTCTCTTCTTTAACCTCTTCTGCTTCTTTCACCGGTTTTACAGGTGTTTCGGTCTCTTCAGGCTTTACGATCAGGAAACGGATCACAGGCTCCATAACTCTTACGTGGGATTCGACCTGTGCGGGGCACTCCGGCTCAGCCTCGAAGGTGATGAAGGTGTAATAACCCTCTTTCATCTTCTGGATCTCATAGGCCAGTCTCTTCTTTCCCCAGTCATCCTCACCTACGATATTTCCGCCATAGGTGGAAATGTAGTTACGGATCTTCTCGAGGGCCGCGGCTCTTTCATCATCCTCAAGCTTTGCGCTCAGGACCACGGCAAGTTCATACTTGTTCATAAAAAACCTCCTTATGGACGCTTGGCCCTTCGTTTCACGAAGAGCAAGGATCTGCAGTCTGATGCTGCATCTGTTGTGTCACAAACATGAATTTTAGCATAAAAAAAACCGGGATGCAAGAGCTTTTCCCGGTTTTATTACTGATTTTAAGCCTTTCCCGCCGCGGAATATTCCGCGATCTTCTTCTGGATCTTGAAGGTCGGGGAAAGCAGTCCCTCGATGCTCGTATCGTGGTTGAACGAATCGATCAGCGCCGCCATGTATTCGCTCATATCCACGCTCGTATAGTACTCTCTCTTCAGGATCTCCGGCGGCTGATAGATCAGGTTCGTGGTGTAGACCTTGTCAATAATGCCGGCTTCCGTTGCCTTGTCAAAGGTCTCGATGCCGGAGGTGAACAGGCCGAAGGTCGCGCACGCAAATACCTTTCTGGCCTTGCGCTCCTTGAGCTGTCTTGCGACATCGATGATGCTGTCGCCCGATGCGATCATGTCATCCACGATGACGACATCCTTGCCTTCCACGGAGCTGCCGAGGAATTCATGCGCCACGATCGGATTCTTGCCGTTCACGACCCTGGTATAATCGCGTCTCTTATAGAACATACCGACATCCAGGCCGAGCGTATTGGCGAAATAGATCGCTCTGCCGATCGCGCCTTCATCCGGGCTGATGACCATCATGTGCTCGGGATCGATCGTCAGATCCTCTGTCTCGAGCAGTGTCTTCATGAACTGGTAGGTCGGCATGATCGTCTCAAAGCCGTTCATCGGGATCGCATTCTGCACGCGGGGATCATGCGCATCGAATGTGATGATATTGTCGACGCCCATGGCCGCGAGCTCCTGCAGCGCTACGGCGCAGTCCAGCGACTCTCTCGCCTGGCGCTTGTGCTGTCTGCCTTCGTACAGGAACGGCATGATGACATTCACGCGCTTGGCCTTGCCGCCCACGGCGGCAATGATGCGCTTCAGATTCTGGAAATGATCGTCCGGAGACATCGGATTCTTCTCTCCGTACATCGAATATTCCACACTGTAGTTGCTGACATCGACGACAATAAAGATATCCAGACCTCTGACCGAAGCATTCAGCACGCCTTTTCCTTCGCCCGATCCGAAGCGGGGAAGCGATACGTCCAGAAGGAACGAATCCTTCTTATAGCCGGCTACAGGCAGTTCCCTGGTACGTCTCCATGATACCAGATAGGAATCCACATGGCTGACCAGATCCTCGCAGCCCGGCAGAGCAATGAGGGCCAGCGGGCCTCTGGGGAGTCCTGTAAGATCCTCGTTTTTCTCGTAAGAAGACATAAAAAACCTCCTTCTTTAGTTCGCTTTGGCTCTCATGGAAAGAACCGGTCTCAGATCGTCTCCCGGGAACCGGCGGATCCGGAAATTCCCCAGGATGCGTGAAGTAACGCGTTCCGAATAAAGCTCCCGCAGATCATCCAGCGACAGATTCGTCGATATCACGGTCGACTTTCCGGCGATGATCCTTTCATTCAGACAGTTGAACAGCCCGGAAACGGTGAACCGGTTGGTCAGTTCCGTACCCAGATCGTCGATGATCAGAAGATCGCACGCGTTCACGGTGTCCATCTTCCCGGCGGCGTCTTCCCTCCCGGAAAACGTGTCCTCCGCCATCACGGAAAAAAGCTGCTCGGCCGTAAGATACACTACAGGGACTGACTTGTCAAGGAGTTCCTTCGCAATACAGTGCGTCATGAAGGTCTTTCCTGTCCCGGGACCGCCCCAGAGCAGCAGATTGCCTCCTTTTTCCCTGAATTCGTCCGTAAATTCCCTGACAAACGCGTAGTTCGCTTTCATTATATCACGGACGCTGCGTCCGGATCCGTCATTCATCGGCTGATCGGAAAAAATATCTTCCCGCCAGGTGGAAAAGTTTTCCTTTGCCAGAATATCCCGGATCCTCGACTGGTCATACAGAAGCGCAGTCTCGGCGCGGCGCCTGCATTCGCACGGCTTCCCGTCGATATAGCCCGTATCGCGGCACAGCGGACAGTCGTATTTCATTTCGAGATCGGCCGGATCCACGCCGGCGGCATCCAGCAGCTCCCGCTTCTGCCCGACGATCAGCGCCCGCCGTGCGGAAAGCTCATCGGCCCGGTCGCGGTCTCCCGAGGCAGCTGCTTTCGCTGCTTCAAAAGCCAGATCGGAAAGCTCCTCTTCCAGCGAAAAAAGCTCCGGCATCATCTCGTAGATCTTCTGCCGGCGCAGTTCCCACTCGTAGGCGTGTCTGTTCCGCCTGCGGTCATATTCCCGCTCTATGATATTGTACTGCTCATTTGAAAGCGGCATGTCTCCTCCTACCAGTTCCCGTCTTTTAAGAGCGAGGCAAGGTCTGCCGGCCGCTGTTCAAAATTGACAAGACGCGATCTGTTGTCCGGTTTTTCGGGGGCTGTCTGACGTTTGCGGATGATCTTTCTGGCATTCTGGGCTTCCTTTGCCTGCGAGACGCTCTTCACGCCGCGGCTCTGCCAGTCGGCAAGGATCCTGTCCGTATACTCAAAGCTCGGCTGATGTGTCGCCGTCATCGTGACATTGATCGCTTCCACGATTACGTCCAGCGGCATGCCGAGTTCCTTTCTCCAACGCTTCACGAACTGCTTTTCCTTCATCGCCAGCGTTCTGCCGGAAATACCGAAGGCCTGCATCACCCGCCGGTTCTCCGTGCTGTATTCCTGGTGCGCGTCCTTCGCTTCCTCCGCCGTCCGGATGCCCTCCGAATGCCAGCCGAGCGCGACCGATTCCATATATCTGTAGGACGCATGTCCGCCGTTAACGCAGTATTCCACCAGGTATTCGATCAGCTCCGCCGGAAAACCGAGATCCTTGTACAGATAGGCAAACAGCTGCACATCCTTCGAGGAAAGCGTCCGCTTCAGGAACATTTCCGCGACATAAACAACTTCCGCGAAATCGCCGTCGGACTGCAGGCCTGCCAGTTCGTCCACGGAAATGGCACGCACGCCCTTCGGCTCCGATACGGCCGGGGCTTCTGCGGGCGCAGTTTCAGCCGCATGCGCGGTCTCTGCCGGTTCTGCGGCAGGAAGCGCCTCCGCCGCCGGCGCGGCAGTCTTCCTTTCGGGCATGGAAAGAACGTCCGCCTCCTTCATCCAGGCAGACGTATCCTGCGGGATCTCCACCGGAAGGAGCGAAACGGACACAATATCCCCGCCGTTCTCCGTAAGCGCAAGGATTCCCTGCTTCTCCCAGTATCTGAGCGCGCGAAGAACATCCTTCTCGGTATAATGCAGACGGTCTGCGAGGTCGCAGATGTCGATACCGGAAGAGGCCTGCTGCGCAGCCCTGATCAGATACAGATATACTTTTATGAATTCTCCTCCCGCTTCAGGCATATAGACGTCCAGAAACAAATTCGGGACGGCCGTGAAGCCGGAGATGCTGTTATTCTCGATCAACAATTGTTTATTCTCCTTCTGAACTTTTATAAAAAGCACAGAACCAGTAAGCCGAAGACTGTCCTACCCGCGATGCCGCAGTCTTCATGATGATCCGCAGATCATCCGGTCTGATTGCCGTATTCTCTTATCCGTCTGCAGTATAACATACCGAAAATGTACATTCAACAGCACCGGTCCGTCACGAAATCCGGCAGGAAAATATGTGGAAATTGTGGAAAAACCCCGAAAAGCACGGTTTTCCGCGTAAAAAGCAAAAAGCTTTTCCACGATCGAAATCTGTGGAAAAGCTTGTGGAAAATGTGGAAAACTACAGCCCGAGCAGGTTTTCTCCAACTTTTACGATGTCTCCGGCCCCCATAGTTATTAACATTTCGCCGTGGGAAAATTTTTTTGAAAGAAATTTTTCGATCTCCGGGAAGGTATCCAGACATGTAACTTTTTTGCCGGTCTTTGCAATTTTTTCTGCCAGATCGTGAGACGAAATTCCAAGATCATCCGTTTCTCTGGCCGGGTAGATCTTCGCCAGCACCACTTCGTCCGCCAGGGAGAGCGCATCGGCAAAATCATCCATCAGCGACTTCGTCCTTGTATAGGTGTGCGGCTGGAAAATGCAGACCACCTTCCGGTCGTTCATCTTCTTTGCGGCCGTAAGCGTCGCCCGGATCTCATCCGGATGATGGGCATAATCATCGATCACGAGCACGTCGCCGGGCAGGATCCCCTTTTTCTCGAATCTCCTGTGGGTGCCGCCGAATGCCGCGAGCGCATGGGCCGTCAGTTCCGGTTCTGTGCCGAGCTCAGTCATGCAGGCGGCTGCGGCAAGCGCATTCCAGGCATTGTGCAGGCCGGGCACGCCAAGCGCGATCTTTCCTGCAGGAACGCCGTTCTTATACAGATCAAAGGAAGGACATCCGTCCTGATCGAAAACGATATGATCCATACGGTAATCATCCTCCGCACGCTCGCCGACGGTGATCACTCTGCACCGGACACCCTTTACGATCTCCTCATACTTTTCGATATTGCTGCTGATCACAAGGAAGCCGGTCTCCGGCAGCAGCATTGCAAACTTCCGGAAGGAATTCCGGATATCATCCAGATCCTTGAAGAAATCCAGATGATCCGCACCGACATTCAGGATGATCCCGACAGTCGGGAAGAAGGAAAGGAAGCTGTTCGTATATTCACAGGCCTCTGCAATGAACAGATCCGACTGACCGATCCGGATATTGCCGCCGATCGAATCGAGCATGCCGCCGACGGATACCGTGGGGTCCAGATCCGCGGCCAGTGCGATCTCCGTGATCATGGAGGTGGTCGTGGTCTTTCCGTGCGTGCCGGCCACAGCGACCGACGTACGGTAATTCTTCATCGTCTCTCCGAGCAGCTCGGCTCTTGTCAGAAGCGGGATCCCGAGCTCCTTCGCACGCACCAGCTCCGAATTGTCCTCGTGAACAGCGGCGGTGTAAACGATCTTTTTCATGTTCGCATCGATATTCTCCGCCTTCTGTCCGATCGCCACATGGACGCCCTCGCTCATAAGTTTCTCCGTGAGCGCGGAAGCGTGCATATCCGATCCCGACACCTTAAAACCGCGGTCCTTCAGGATCTCTGCCAGGCCGCTCATGCTGATGCCGCCGATCCCGATAAAATGCACCCATTCAGGTCTGTTAAAATCTATACTGGCCATATAAAACCTCTTCACGTGAATTTATAAAACAGGAGCTCCGCGCATGCGAAACTCCCGTGCAGTTTTCTTATGATCGCATACCGGTGAATTTCAATATCTGCAGATACGCTGTCGGCCGATTATTCGGCTGCGCTTTCCGCTTCCTCACCGGCTTCCGCATCTTCCTCAGCCGCTGCGCCTTCTTCCGCCGCAGCTTCCGCTTCCTCTGCTGCCTCTGTAGCCGTTACGCCGGCATAGTCCGAGATCACCTGCTGGGTGACATCATAATTCGGAAGCGAATCCTCATAGGCCTTGTACTGGTTGTAGCCGGTAAAGCCGATCGCCGCAACGACTGCTGCAGCACAGAGCGCAATCGCACCCTTTGACAGAAGGCTGTTTCTCTTTTTACGGCTCTTTTCCTTTGCCAGATTCGCCTTGCGGTTTGTTTTCTGTTCCTTATATGCATTGACTTTTTCTACGCTCATGACACAATACCTCGGTATTATTTTTCCGCAGATTACTATACAACGAATGCTCCCTCTTTGCAAGAGGGAGCATATCATGTTCTTATGGTCTTATGGTCTCTGCCGCATTACAGATACTGTTTCAGCTCTTCCACGCGGTCTGTCTTTTCCCAGGAAAGATCCAGATCATTTCTGCCGAAATGGCCGTATGCAGCAGTCTGCTTATAAATCGGTCTGCGAAGATCGAGCATCCTGATGATGCCGGCTGGACGCAGGTCGAAATGCTTCCGGATGATCTCCGTCAGCTTCTCATCCGAGACTTTGCCGGTGCCGAAGGTATCGACAAATACGGAAGTAGGCGTCGCTACGCCGATCGCGTAGGAAAGCTGGACTTCGCACTTGTCCGCAAGACCTGCCGCGACAACATTCTTGGCGACATAACGCGCAGCGTAAGCCGCGGAACGGTCGACCTTCGTGCAGTCCTTTCCGGAAAATGCGCCGCCGCCGTGACGGGCGTATCCGCCGTAGGTGTCTACGATGATCTTTCTGCCGGTCAGGCCCGAATCGCCCTGCGGTCCGCCAATGACGAAACGTCCTGTGGGATTGATGAAGAACTTTGTCTTCTCATCGACCATCCCCGCAGGCACCACGGGATCGATCACATACTTTCGGATATCCCGGTGGATCTGCTCCTGCGTGACATCCGGATCATGCTGCGTGGAAATGACGACGCAGTCGACTCTCTCCGGCTTTCCTTCCTCATTGTATTCGATCGTGACCTGGCTCTTGCCGTCCGGGCGAAGGTAGGTGAGCGTACCGTCCTTTCTGACCTCGGCAAGCTTCTTCGTCAGGCGATGCGCGAGCGCGATCGGATAAGGCATGAGCTCGGGCGTTTCGTTAGTCGCATAGCCGAACATCATTCCCTGGTCTCCGGCGCCGAAGTTGCCGATCTCCTCTTCGCTCATCTGGTTTTCCTTGACCTCCAGGGCCCTGTCAACGCCCATGGCGATATCGCCGGACTGGTTGTCGATCGCGGTGAGCACCGCGCAGGTGTGTCCGTCAAATCCGTATTCGGATCTGTCATACCCGATATCCAGGACGGTTTGTCTCACGATCGCGGGGATATCGACATACGCCGATGTCGTGATCTCGCCCATGACCAGAACAAATCCGGTATTAACGCTGGTCTCACAGGCCACGCGGCCCATGGGATCCTGTTCCATGATCGCGTCCAGGACAGCATCCGAGATCTGGTCGCAGATCTTATCGGGATGTCCCTCGGTCACGGATTCCGATGTGAATAATCTTCTTTCCATTGCTTCTATAAGCTCCTTTCGATATGCAGCCGAACCTGCTGCAAAGAAAAGCCGGATCCAGAAGGACCCGGCATAAAAACTCGTTTTCAGCACAGATCTTCTTATTGTTCGATTTCTCGCTCCGTGTTAGCACCTTCCATCGCTGGGGTTGCTGTGGCATCATCGATCCTTCGTCTCCACCACTCGAAATAAGAAATGATCCGGATATTCAGTTGTTGGTGAAATCGTACTACCGGTACGAGTATATGTCAACAGTGATGTCATACAGAATGCATCAACTGTATCAGCCGACTCTCATGCGGAATTTTCTGGCGTCCTTCGCGTCATTGACGGTCTCGATCACGGCGCCCAGGCCCCGCAGTTTTTCATCGAAATCCTCGTATCCGCGCTGGATAAAGCGGATGTTGTCAACGGTCGTATAGCCTTCCGCTGCCAGACCGGCCATAACGAGGGCTGCGCCGGCTCTCAGGTCCGGTGCTTCCAGATCCGCACCGGTCAGGCGGTCAACGCCGCGGAACACCGCGACATTGCCTTCCACTTTGATATCCGCGCCCATCTTCGCGAGCTCATCCGCATATTTGAAGCGGTTCTCGAAGATGCTCTCGGTGATAATGCCCGTGCCGTCCGCAAGACAGAGCGCCACGCCCATCTGGGGCTGCATATCTGTCGGGAAACCGGGGTAAGGCAGGGTCTTCACATTGCAGCTCGTTGTCTTCGGCTTGCCGACGACGCGGATGCTGTCATCGAATTCAAGTACTTCGCAGCCAAGCTCCAGGAGCTTGGAGGAAATAGCTTCCATATGCTTGGGAATAATGTTCTTAACTGTGATATCGCCTCTGGTGACGGCTGCCGCGAACATGAATGTTCCGGCTTCGATCTGATCCGGAATGATGGAATATTCCGTGCCGTGCAGGCGTTCCACGCCGCGGATCCGGATGACATCCGTCCCCGCGCCCTTGATATTCGCGCCCATGGAGTTCAGCATATTGGC
>DFKM01000081.1 GCA_002373555.1 Lachnospiraceae bacterium UBA3645 | reverse complement strand
TGCGCTGCCTGAACCTGCTGGAGATGCCCACTTCGGGAGAGATCCTCTTCAAGGGCATTTCAATGACCGACCCGGCCACGGATATCAATCTCATGCGCAGAAGCATGGGCATGGTCTTCCAGCATTTCAATCTGTTCAATAACCTGAGCATCATTGACAATATGACGCTGGCGCCCGTACAGCTGAAGCTGAAGACGAAGAAGGAAGCGGTCGACGAAGCCATGGAACTGCTCGGCAGAGTCGGACTGCAGGACAAGGCTGGCGCATACCCGTCGCAGCTCTCCGGCGGACAGAAGCAGAGGATCGCGATCGTAAGATCCCTTGCCATGCATCCGGAAGTCATGCTGTTCGATGAGCCGACATCCGCGCTCGATCCCGAAATGGTCGGCGAAGTGCTGGATGTCATGCGGCATCTTGCGGATACCGGCATGACGATGGTCGTGGTCACGCATGAGATGGGCTTTGCCAGAGAAGTGGGAAGCCGGATCATGTTCATGGACGAAGGAAAGATTACCGAGCAGGGGACGCCGGCAGAGCTTTTCGGCAATCCGAAAAATCCCCGGACGCAGGACTTCCTGTCGAAGGTGCTCTGAGGCTTTCTTGACGATTTTTTTCGCGGATGTTAGAATCGGATTGTTCAAAGAACATGTGTCATCAGAAGGAGCATCGGCATGGCCGTCAGATCGAAATATAATACAAAACAGCGGGAGGTCCTGCTGGATTATCTGCGCACCGTTCCCGGGGAGCATATCACCGCGGCGGATGTCTGCCGGTATTTCCGGGAGCAGGGGACGCCCATCGGTCAGTCCACTATCTACCGGCAGCTGGAAAGCCTGGTGGATGAGGGCGTGATCAACAAATATATCATTGACGGAACCACCCCCGCCTGCTTTGAGTATGCGGGAGAGGAGAGTCATGCGGATGCGGAGATCTGCTTCCACTGCAAATGCGAAAAATGCGGAAAGCTGATCCATCTGCACTGCGATGAACTCGAGAGTATCGGAGCGCATCTGCTTTCCCACCACGGATTCCGGCTGAATCCCATGCGGACCGTCTTCTACGGACTGTGTGAGGACTGCATGTGATGCGGAACCCGTGTGCAGAAGCATGGACATAATTCTACAAATAAAGAGATTCAACTATTTGCCGCGTCGCATTGATTTACACGGAAGAATGTGCTATAACTTTACTTAATTACCGGTTCTGTTATAGAACCGGATTTTTTTGGGAGTGAAATCTATGGAAAATCGTGAACGACTCGGAAGCCGGTTAGGCTTCATCATGCTGTCCGCAGGCTGCGCGATCGGCTGCGGAAATGTCTGGAAGTTCCCCTGGATGTGCGGAAAGTACGGCGGCGGAAGCTTCATGCTGGTGTACATCATCTGCCTGCTGGTGCTGGGACTGCCGGTCATGGTCATGGAATTTTCGGTGGGACGTGCCGCCCAGACCAGCCCGCTTTATGTCTACCGTACGCTGCAGAAGGAAGGCGGCAAATGGGGGCCTTTCGGCTATCTCTGCCTGATCGGCAACTTTGCACTGATGGCCTTCTACACCGTGGTCACCGGCTGGATCATTTACTATTTCGTAAAGTTCCTGACCGGCGGAAATGAGAATTTCGGATTTGTTTCCATGATCACCAATCCGGGGATCAATGTGGCCTATCTTTTTGTTACCGTCCTGGTCGCTTTTGTCATTCTGAGCTTCAATCTGCAGAACGGTCTGGAACGCGTAACGAAATATATGATGGGCGCGCTGCTCGTCCTGCTGCTCGTGCTTGCGGGCAGAAGCCTGACGCTTGCCGGCGCGAAAGAAGGTCTTGCCTTCTATCTGATCCCGGATTTTTCCAAGATCGACGGATCGGTCATCGTCGCCGCGATGAACCAGGCCTTCTTCACGCTGTCGCTCGGAATCGGCAGCATGGCCATCTTCGGCAGCTATATTGATAAGGAACACACGCTTCTCGGAGAGTCCGTGCATATTATCGCGCTGGATACGCTGGTCGCATTCCTGGCCGGTGTCATCATGTTCCCGAGCTGCTTTACCTACGGACTCGAGGTGACGGCGGGCCCCAGCCTGCTGTTCGACACCATGGCAGAGGTCTTCAACAACATGGCCGGCGGCCGCTGGTGGGGCGCCCTGTTCTTCCTGTTCATGGTGTTTGCCGCCATGTCCACTGTACTGAGCGTATGCGAAAACATTCTTGCCATGATCAGGGAACTGACCGGCTGGAGCAGACCGAAGGGAAGCCTGATCTGCGGCATCGTGGTCTTTGTGACAGCGCTTACCACGGCACTCGGCTACAGTGTTATCCACTTCCAGCCGTTTGCGGAAGGAACGGCCTGGCTGGATCTGTGGGATTTCATCGTATCGACGAATGCACTGCCGCTGGGATCGCTGATTCTGACGCTGTTCTGCTGCAATTCCTTCGGCTGGGGATGGGATAATTTCATTGCCGAGGCAAACGAAGGAAGAGGACTGAAGGTACAGCCCTGGATGAAACCCCTGTTCCGCTTCGTGGTGCCTGTGCTGATCATTATCATCTATGTGATCGGCCTCCGGACATTCCCCTGGAAATAAATCGGATCGAAAAGAAAGAAAAGCAGATGGCCGGAAAAAGAGCTGTCTGCTTTTTTCCTGTCTTGCTATCGTGCAAAAAAAAGGATATAATAAAAAAGATTTGATATATGTGCATAGTCATTTGCTGCACATAGAAGAATGCAATGATAATCACAGAAGGAGATACGAGATGACAATCGAAAAGCAGAAAAACGGTGATGTACTGAATGTAGCGATCGAAGGAAGACTGGATACCATGACAGCGCCCCAGCTGGAGGCTGAACTGAAGGAATCCTATGAGGGCATTCAGGAGCTGGTGCTGGATCTCGGCAAGCTGGAATACATCTCTTCCGCAGGCCTGCGAGTCCTTCTTTCCGCGCATAAGACCATGGCCAAAAAGGGCGGGATGAAGCTGACCGGTGTCGGTGAGATCATCATGGAGATCTTTGAAGTCACAGGGTTCAACGATATCCTGAACATTGAGTAATACCGGGTGGAAGTTCCGGTGCAGTGAAAGGAAGTATTAAAATGAAGAAAGCAATCGCTGCTGTTTGTATGCTGTTTGCGTGTTTCGGCATTT
The DNA here is from genome assembly GCA_002373555.1 of Lachnospiraceae bacterium UBA3645. GTDB lineage: Bacteria > Bacillota > Clostridia > Lachnospirales > Lachnospiraceae > UBA3305. The sequence goes on along the minus strand of DFKM01000081.1, from coordinate 422 downwards.
GGGCAGGAGCGGGTTCTGCGCAGGCGCAGTCACAGACGGCGGATACGCCGCAGGCGGAGCCCTCACCCGAGTGGATCGTCTCTCTTGCAGAAGAGAATAACGCGAAGCAGATCTTTGTTGTCGCCGGTGTAGGACAGACGACAGCTTATGTTTCCATGCATGAGAAACAGGCGGACGGAAGCTGGACGACGATCATGACCACGCCCGGATATATCGGAAAGTACGGTCTCGGCAAGACAAAGGAAGGCGACGGCATGACGCCGGTCGGCAAATTCGGATTCAATTATGCCTTCGGCATCGCAGCGGATCCGGGCTGCGCGATCCCTTATCAGCAGGTCACCGAGGATGATTACTGGTCGGGTGATCAGCGGGAAGAACATGGATATAATACCATGGTCAGCATCAAGGATCTGCCGGATCTG
>DFKM01000058.1:4349-4576 GCA_002373555.1 Lachnospiraceae bacterium UBA3645 | reverse complement strand
GTCGAGGGTCTTGACCTTACGATGTTGTTTCCGTATGTGATTTTTGGGGTTCAAAACCCACCTTGAAAAAGCAAAGAATCAAATGGCTTTGCTTTTTCGTGTATTTTCCTCGATAGCTCAATGGTAGAGCTTTCGGCGAGTTCCCTAGGTCACTGGAGATTCGCATTCATTACCATTATTCCTCGATAGCTCAATGGTAGAGCATTCGGCTGTTAACCGAAGGGTTG
>DFKM01000058.1:0-4237 GCA_002373555.1 Lachnospiraceae bacterium UBA3645 | reverse complement strand
GGCAAAGGTCTGCAACACCTCTATCCCCGGTTCGATTCCGGGTGTCGCCTCTACGAAAAAAACTGAAGCGTTTCGCTTCAGTTTTTTTGTGCTTTCATCTCTTAATGGATACGGAAAGCCCGTTCTTCCGGAACTGACTCGGTGTTACATGCATCAGTTCGCGGAATACCCGTCCGAAATAGCTGATATCCGAAAATCCGGTCTTCTCGCTGATGATCTGAATGGATTCATCAGTCTCCAGCAGTCTTCGCGCAGCCATGCGCACCCGGTAGTGCTGCAGGAATTTCGTCGGCGTGATGCCGAGCATGCTCTGGAAACAGCGGAAGCATTCGCGTTCACTCACCATGGCGGAGGCGGCGATATCCGACAGCCGGATCGGATTCGGATAATTCTTCTGAATATAGGAGATCATCTTCTGCATACGGCTTTCCAGGATATCGTTCACCACATGATCCTGTCTTTGACTGGAAAGGACCGTCTCGTAGACCATCAGATAGATGATGTCGATCTGATGCTTGATCTGGAATTCGTTTCCGAAACCGCTGCTTGCGTATTCGTGCCGGATCACGGAAAGGGTGTCGGTGATGCCGCGCGTCATGGCGTTTTTCGCCGACAGAAAAAGAAGATCCTGATCACGCCGTTCTATGACGGGCTTCACATATTCCTGATCGAACAGGTTCCCGGCTTTCCCGCTGATAAATTCCGGCAGGAACTGATAAATATAGATGACGGCATCCGGGTCATTTTCATCCGACGGCGCGATGCTGTGGAAAACAGAGGCGTTGACGAAACAGAGATCACCGGTTTCCAGACGTACGGTGCTGCGGCTGCTTTTTACGATCAGACTTCCGGCGGCCGCTTCGATGATCTTGAAATCCTTATGCCAGTGCCAGGGCGTCTTATCTTCCAGATAGGTACGGAAATCCAGCGTATGACAGAGAAAGGGAAATGCGGGATACCTGCTCAGGGTATCCTTCCCTTCCGATACCGGGAAAAGATACCGGTCCAGTTCCTGGTTGTCTTTCAGTCGTATACCGATGATATGCATTCTGTACCTCGCAGTATTGCAGCGTTTTCGTATTCTGCTTGAATTTTAGCATGATATCCGCAATAATAAAAGAGCGCGGAAGCGCCGATTTTTGTCAGAGGGGACTGTCGTTATGGTATTTCTGCTCATCGCGATCATCAGCAGCGCAGCGATGTCGCTGGCCTTAAAATTCTTCCGGGATCAGAAAGGGAACCGCTTCGGGATCCTGTTCGGCAATTATGTCATGTGCGTTCTGATCTCGTTCCTTACACTGCCGGAGAAAGCCCAGGTCCTGTCCGGCGAACGTTTTACAGTCGTGTTCGGGATCGTGACCGGCTGCTTTTTCATGCTCGGACTGTATATGATGCAGACCTGCGCGGCGGTCAACGGCGCGATCCTCACAGCGACTTTCTCCAAACTCGGACTTCTGGTCCCGCTTACGCTCAGCATCGTTTTTTTTCGGGAACGCCCCGGCATGCTGCAGTATATCGGCATCGTGCTTGTCATCCTTTCCTTCTTTCTCATCCAGCCGGAAAAGGAGAAAGGCTCGGGTGCAAAGCCGCTGATCCTGCTCCTCACACTGCTTGCGGTCGGCTGCAGCGATTCCGGTGCGCGGATCTTTGAACATTTCGGAAGCCGGAGCGATGACAGGCTGTATTATTTCTTCATTTTTGCCGCTGCCGGCCTGATCTGTTTCGGTCTGTCGCGTCTGGAAAAACGAAAAACAGGGAAGGAGATGCTGCCGCGGGAGCTGGCGGCCGGTCTGGTGCTCGGCGTGGCCAATTACTATTCTTCGTATCTTCTGCTGGCTGCGCTGACGGTCCTGCCGGGCTACCTTGTGTATACCATTTTCAGCGTGGGAACGATCATCCTCGTGACGCTCATCAGCGTCCCTGCCTTCGGTGAAAAGCTTTCGGCAAAACAGGCCGGAGGGATGGCGGTGATCCTGACCGCGCTGGTACTTCTGAATATCTGAACCGGTGCCTTCATGAAAAATTAAAGTTTTCCGATGTTTTCCTGTCTGGAATATGTCATCGAAAAACACTACAATAGCGGTAAGGAAGCCGTTTCGGAATCGGAAAGGAGACGACATGTTTACAATACTGGTATGTGACGATGATAAAGAAATCGTGGAAGCCGTTGATATTTATCTCAGTCAGGAAGGCTACAGGATCCTGAAGGCCTATGACGGGGAGGAAGCGATCCGGATCCTGAAGGAAAATGAAGTCTACCTGATCATTCTGGATATCATGATGCCGAATCTGGACGGGATGCGGGCGACCAGGAAGATCCGGGAGTTCTCGAGCGCACCGATCATCCTGCTTTCCGCCAGATCCGAGGATGCCGACAAGATCCTGGGACTGAATGCCGGCGCCGATGATTACATTACGAAGCCCTTCAGCCCGCTGGAGCTGATCGCGCGGGTAAAATCCCAGCTGCGGCGCTATACACAGCTCGGCGCGCTGACGGAAAACAGTGAGCATGTATTCCGCACCGGGGATCTGGAAGTGGACGATGAGAAGAAGGAAGTCCGGGTGATGGGCGATCCCGTACGGCTGACGCCCATCGAATACAATATCCTTCTCTTCCTTATTAAAAATGCGGGCAAAGTGTTCTCCATCGAACAGATCTATGAAAACATCTGGAACGAACAGCCGGTGGGCGTGGACAATACCGTTGCCGTGCATATCCGGCATATCCGCGAGAAGATCGAGATCAATCCGAAGGAGCCGCAGTATCTGAAGGTGGTCTGGGGCATCGGCTATAAGCTGGAAAAGAAATAACGAAAGCAATGGATAAAAAAACACTGACAAGGAGAACGATCTGGCTGTGGCATGTGGTCAGCTATCTTCTGCTGATGGCCGCCGGGGTCCTGGTCTATCATTACTCCGGCAGTCCTTATTTTCAGGAGGCGCTGCGGTGGAATGGCGAAGCGCTGCCGCCCGGCGCGGAAACGATGGCCCGGATCCTGAAGCTGCTGCAGTTTGCCGGTGCGGCTCTGGTGATCCTGCTGATCGGCAGTTTTATCGGGCTCGCGGCTGTAAGCCGTGACCGGGAGCCGCACGGTGTGGAATCCTGGTACACCGAGACGCACATCCTGGGGGCAGTAACCTCGCTGATGCTTCTGTATCTCGGTTTTTCCGAGATCCGGTACGGGTATCTGATCCGGGAGGATCTGGATGTTATTGCCGGCGCGGTCCTGTTCACATTTGCCTGGCTCATGCTCGTCCGGTTCCTGATGTGCATTACCCTGAGTGTCCTGCGCGGAACATTCCGGTCACAGATGCTGCTCTGGCAGGGGATTCAGGCTGTTGCGGACGGGCTGCGGAATACCAACGACAAGATGAAAAGCGGTGTCCGCGTGGTCATGCTGTTCTGGTATCAGCTCGCCAATCTTCTGTTTGTCTCCGGTGCCGCTGCGGCCTTTATCTGGCACCGATATAGCATCATGCTCGTGATGCTGATCATCCTGATTGCCATCAACATACGGTATCTGATCTGGACGGCGGAGAGAGGCAGACAGCATAAGGAGATCTTCGAGCAGGTAAACCGCATGGCCAGAGGCAACCTGGGTACGAAGATCGACAGCTCGGGAATGAGCGGCGACATGAAACGCATGGCGGAAATGATCAATACGCTGGATGACAGCCTGGATCTTGCCGTGCGGGAACGCACTCGGAGCGAACGGATGCGTACCGATATGATCGCGAATGTCTCGCATGATCTCCGTACACCGCTCACCTCGATCATCAGCTATGTGGATCTGATCCGCCGTGAGAATGTTCCGAATCCGAAGGTGAACGAATACCTGAATGTTCTGGAAGAGAAGAGCATGCGTTTAAAGAGCATGGCGGAAGCGCTGATGGAAGCGAGCCGCGCCGTATCGGGCAATCTGAAGCTGGATATGGTGGAGATCGACATGGTGCAGATGATCCACCAGGTGTACGGCGAATTCCAGGACCAGATGGAAGAGCGGGCGCTCACGCCGGTCCTGTCGCTTGTGGATCCGCCGGCGCTGATCCGGGCGGACGGAAAGATCCTCTTCCGGGTGCTGGACAATCTGTTCACGAATGTCATCAAATATGCAAAACCGGGCACGCAGGTCCTGATCGAGCTGGCGGAGACCTCCCACAGCCTCATTTTTACCATGAAAAATGTCTCCCGCACGAATCTTTCGCTCTCTGCGGATGAGCTGACGGAGCGTTTTGT
>DFKM01000066.1 GCA_002373555.1 Lachnospiraceae bacterium UBA3645 | reverse complement strand
TTCCCCTATATCAGCTGCAATTTTACCAAAGAAGACAAGCTGGTCTTTGAACCCTATGTCATTAAGGAAGCGGCGGGAATGAAGATCGCATTTGTCGGCATGACAACGCCCAAAACGATCACAACGTCGACACCTGCGTATTTCCAGGACGAAAACGGTCAGTTCATTTACGGCTTCACCGCGGACGATTCGGGAGAGGCCTTCTATAAGGCGGTACAGGATGCGGTTGATGCAGCGCGTGCGGAAGGCGCAGACTATGTCTATGCGATAGGCCATCTGGGAAACGAAGCGGAATGCAGACCCTGGACGTATGCCGATGTCATCGAACACACCAATGGCATCGATGTGTTCCTGGACGGACACAGTCATGATACGGACCAGATCGTCATGAAGAACAAGGACGGAGAGGATGTTGTCCGTTCCGCTGTCGGCACGAAAATGCACTGCATCGGATACAGCTTCATTTCCGCAGAAGAAGGCATTGAAGAGACCAATATCTGGAGCTGGCCGAATGATAAGAGCGCGCCGGAACTGCTGGGCATTCGAAATGAAATGTCTGAAGCGGTCGCAGAGGAAATAGAGGCGGCGGAAAAGTTCCTGGAACAGAAAGCAGGAACATCAGAATTCGACCTTACGATCAGCGATCCGGAAGAGAAGGATACTTCCGGAAATCCGATCCGGATGGTCCGCAGAGCGGAGACAAATATGGGTGATTTCTGCACAGATGCGATCCGGAATGTACTGGATGCCGATATCGGGATCCTGAACAGCGGCGGGATCCGTGCAGACATCGCAAAAGGCGATATTAGCTACAAGGATCTGCTCGATGTAATGCCGTTCAGCAACAGCATTGGTGTGGTGAAAGTCAAAGGACAGGCGATTCTGGATGCGCTGGAATGGGGTGCCAGAAGTGTTCCCGAAGAGACAGGATCCTTCCTGCAGGTCTCCGGAATCACTTTTGAGATCGATTCCTCAGTAGAGAGCAGCTGCACTTCCGATGCAAACGGCATGTTTACCGGCGTCACGGGCGAGAGAAGAGTGAAGAACGTGAAGGTCGGAGGAAAAGCGATCGACCCGGCCGGAACCTATACGGTCGCCAGCCTGACCTATGTTCTGTTCGATCATGGTGACGGATTCACGTCCTTTGATAACGCGGAAGTGATCAGCAAAGATGCATCAAAGGATATTCAGGCCGTAGTCGACTATCTGAACAATGAACTCGGCGGAACGATCGGTGAGGAATACGGTGATCCGTACGGGCAGGGCAGGATTACGATTCTGGAGTGATGTCAGTCGCCCAGCAGCCGGTGGGAGCGGGCGGAAAGTCTGTCGTTGACTTCCGAGATATCATACGATCCTGCGGTCATGCAGGAGATGATCTCCAGATCCCTGGGATCGCGCGGATACAGATCACGGTGTCCGTAAGCCTTCAGGATCCGGCCCGCGGATTTGACATCGGTCTTCATGGCCAGACAGAGCATGATGGTCACATCCCGTGACGGAGCCGTTTTCACTCCGCTTAAGATGTCATAGATATAAGATCTGGAAAGATAGCCCTGGCAGGCGCGTACAACGTCGGCCGGGGTGATTTCTTTATGGGCGCCCAGCCAGGAATCGATGAGCGCACGTCCGGACTTGATGGAATTGCCGTCCTCCGGGACGGTTCCGGAATCTGTGCCGGAAGCATTCAGCAATCGGTGGTTCAGATCAGTCGTGGAATCTCTGTACATTCGGGCGTCTCCTTTCTGGTTGCTTGCGCAGTTGACAGATACGATGTAATATTAACATGATTTACGGATGAAAAACAGAGTTCATTCGGATGCAGGAAAGAAATCTGCAAATTGCGGCCGTAAATCAGGGGAGCAAACAAGTCACATTCCGGAAAATCCTACGGATGCAGAGGGAGAGTGAGAGAGTTGCATCCGTAGAATGGACAGGGCGCAATCCGGAAAGCCGGAAAAAACTACGGCTGCAATCCTGAAGCTGGTGATTTGCATCCGTAAAGGCAGGATGAAAGTATGGGAGATTATGAGATCTTATCAGGATTGAAGGAAGGAAAGGATGTCTGGCTGGTGCGCGACCTGCGGGACGGGCGTTTTTATGTCCGGAAATGCGCCCGGAATTATGATCTGTATGTTTACCGGCGCCTGATGGCACTCGATCTTCCGGGACTTCCGCACATTATCAGCATTTCCGAAGAGAACGATTCCCTTGTGATCATCGAAGAATATATTCACGGCATGACTGTAGATGAGATGCTTGAAAGGCAGGGACCCTTTTCATTTGAAGATACCAGACAGATCATGCTGGCGGTCTGCACGCTGCTGTCGGAACTCCATTCCCTGGTCCCGCCGCTGATCCACAGGGACATCAAGCCTTCCAATATCATGATCGGGCAGAACAAAGAAGTCTGGCTGCTGGATTTCAATGCCGTCAAGGAGATCAGATCCGGCAGCAGCCGTGACACCAGGCTGATGGGGACGCCGGAGTTCGCCGCCCCGGAACAGTATGGTTTCGGGCAGTCGGATGTGCGGACGGATATTTACGGACTCGGCGTGACGATGAATGTGATGCTTACGGGAGAACTGCCTTCGGTGAGAAAACCGCATGGTACGGTTCGGAATGTCATTGAAAAATGCACCCGGCTGGACGCGGCGGACAGATTTCAGAGCGTAGAAGAACTGGGCAGAATTCTGGAGAATATAAAAGAAGGCGGAGCCGGCGAAAATGATCCGGCTGCTGAAAGACAGAGGGCTTTTCGGCAGCGTTTCCAGAACTATGAAGAAGCATTTCACAGAAGACAGAAGGAGGAACACAGCAGAACCGCAGCGTGGGATGACGATGTACAGGAACCGATGCCGGATGTGACAGCGTCTTTTCTGCCGGTCGGGTTCCGAAGCGGAAAGATCCTGCATATGATCACGGCTGTTCTCGGGTACATCCTGATCATTTGGATGAGTATTACGATCGAATGGATAGACAACGGCGTGCCGGGAGATACCTTCTTCCAGGTCTTCAGCGGCATCATGTGGTTTACTACCTGCGTTTTTCTGGTGTTCTGGTTCGGCAATTACCGGAATATTCGGGCGCGCTTCCGTGGCTGCAGGCGAAGAGGGATCATAGGAAAACTGGCAGTGTTCGTCTGGGGGATGGTGCTGGCCTTTCTGTTGATCTGTCTGTTTGCAGTCGTGCTGGCACTGATCCGGTGATGCATTACAGGGAAGGCAAAATGAACCGGAGACCTTCCGGAAATGTATGAAACTGTCCTGGAGATAGAAAAAATGATGATCAAAGCGGATGAAACAATAAACGCAGAACTGGAGGTTTTCTGGAAATACAGCGAACCGCAGCTGCTGCATTATTATGAACCGGAACCGGGGATCTTCATCGCGGAGAGCCCGAATGTCATCGAACGGGCATTGGCTGCAGGGTTTGTTCCCGAAAAAGTCCTGATGGAAGAACGTTTCGCGGACGGAAGATATGACAGTCTGCTTGCCGGGCTGAGCGATATCCCGGTCTATACAGCGGGACCTTCATACTTCAGCGGTGCAGCAGGCTTTACACAGGAGAAACTCTCGCTGACAAGAGGTATGCTGTGCGTCATGCGCCGCCGGCCGCTGTCGGCCCCCGAGGACATCCTGCGGAAAGCATCCAGGATCGCTGTTCTGGAGGATATCGTCAACCCTACCAATGTCGGAGCGATCTTCCGGTCTGCCGCGGCCCTCGGAATGGATGTCGTGATCCTGACACATGACTGCAGCGATCCGCTGTACCGCCGCGCTGCAAGAGTAAGCATGGGAACGGTCTTTCAGATCCCGTGGACGATCCTGGGAGCCGGCGAATGGCCCGCTGACGGACTGCAGCTGCTGAAGGAACAGGGATTCTGCACTGCCGCGATGGCGCTCTCAGAGGATTCCGTATCCATCGATGATCCGGCGTTTCAGCGGCAGGAAAAACTGGCGGTCATCCTGGGAACAGAGAGCGAGGGACTGCGGCAGGAGACGATTGAAGCAAGTGATTACACGGTAAAAATACCGATGCATCACGGGGTGGATTCCCTGAATGTCGCTGCTGCGAGCGCGGTGGCATTCTGGCAGCTGGGAAGAAAATGAAATAAAGAATCAGGGAAGATCTGCGGCAGTATACGCAGATCTTCTTTATACAGAAAAACAGACGCCGCCGAAGAAAATGTCCGCTGTACAGCGGACGAAATAGATTCTCCAAAATGATACTATTGTGTGTAAGTTAATGGTGTGAACTGCATTATTGGCTGACAATAATATGTTGGGAGGAGAAAAGATGGCGTCGAAAAAAATGAAAAACTGTAAGGTGTGCGGGCAGGAGATCGCAAAGAGCGCGAAGGTATGCCCTTACTGCGGCGCAAAGCAGAAGAAGAGCAAGCTGCTGATTGTACTGATCATACTTGGTGTGCTTGTTCTGATCGGAGCGCTTGGAAGCGGAGGGAGCAGCGATAGTTCATCAGACAAAACAGCACAAACTGCACCGGCATCTGGCGGCAGCGCAGCAGAGGAAACAGAGGCCGCTGCCGAGACCGTTATCGAATACAAAGATGTTGATGTGGATACTCTGATCAGTGATCTGGAGGATAATGCGCTTGCGGCAAGCAGTACATACAGGGATCAGTATCTTGCCATCCATGGGATTCTGGGCAATATCGACAGCGGCGGAGACTATATCTCTCTTGATCCGCTGAACGGAGGCCTTACTTTCCTTTCAAGTGTGCAGTGCTACATCAGAACAGATGAACAGCTGGAAGTCGTCAAGACGCTGAAGAAAAATCAGGAAATCGTTGTCAAAGGAAAAGTGACATCCGTAGGTGAGGTGCTTGGATATTCGATCGATATAGATTCTATCGAGCCGATGGGAACTGCAGAGAGCGGTTCCGGTGAGGGACAGGAAGAACAGGCGGCACCGGAAGAGACAGCGGCTGCAGATCATGAAGAAGAAAGCGCAGAGCCTGCTGCGGCAGAGGAAGAAAGTGAAGCAGAGGAACAGGAGGCTGAGCAGCAGGCAGAGGATTCTGTCAGTGCAGCGGTGCGCAATGCAGAAAGGAAAGCACAGGATTATCTGGCTTTTACACATTTTTCCAGAAGCGGTCTGATCGATCAGCTGGAATACGAAGGATTTGATACTTCAGATGCAGAGGCGGCCGTTGATTCGATCCAGGCAGACTGGAATGAACAGGCACTGGGAAAAGCAGAGGACTATCTGGATATGATGGCTTTCTCTGAATCCGGATTAAAAAAGCAGCTGGAATATGAAGGATTCACGGAAGAGGAAGCATCCTATGGCGCGGAAAACTGCGGTGCAGACTGGAATGAGCAGGCTGTGAAAAAAGCAAAGGATTATCTTGATATGATGTCGTTCTCCCATTCCGGTCTTGTAGATCAGCTTGAATATGAAGGATTTACAAGCGAACAGGCAGAATACGGTGCTTCTCAGAGTGGAATTTAATGCCATGTTCAATCTTTCTGCGAAGCACTCTGTTAATCTGCCGGAATACGTGCTATTATCAGATTATCATATCAGAGGGAGGTAAGGTGCTGTGATCAGATTGAACAATTTGGAAGATGCCGACAGAAGGATCGTGGACCGGCTTGGTCCGTTCAGCGTTCTGGAATATGTAAAGGATTCCAGCGTCTCCGTATCCAATGCCGTGAATGAATACTTTATGGCGGAAATGGGCGTGCGCAGAAGACAGCTGATCATAGATCTCAACGGCAGTAATTCCGCGATTCTGCAGGCCGGCGCCATGCAGTGTATGTTCGGCAATGTCAATGCCACTACAGGGATCAAAGGCGTCGGAGATCTGTTTGGCAAGGTGGTCAAGAGCAAGGTTACCAATGAATCCGCGATCAAACCGGAATATGTGGGAACCGGAACGATTATCCTGGAGCCGACCTACAAGTATATCGTGCTGCAGGATGTCGCCAAGTGGGGACCTGCCGGCATGGTGGTGGAAGACGGGATGTTCTTCGCAAGTGAAGGCAGCGTGGAACAGAAAGTGGTCGCCAGAAGCAGCTTCTCATCTGCCGTTGCCGGAGGCGAAGGTCTGTTCAACCTTTGCCTGAAAGGACATGGCGTCGCGGCACTGGAGAGCAATGTTCCTGCCGGAGAACTGATCGAGATTGAACTGGACAATGACGTTGTCAAAATTGACGGCAGCTTTGCCGTTTGCTGGTCCGCATCCCTGGCATTTACCGTAGAGCGGTCATCCAAATCGCTTCTCGGATCTGCAGTGAATAAGGAAGGTCTGGTCAATGTTTACAGAGGTACCGGAAAGATCCTCTGCTGTCTGACAGCTCCTACGTCTTCGCTTTATGCAGCAACACATAACTGATGTTCTGATGACCGAACAAAAGGGACAGATTCCGCGAATGATCTGTCCCTTTTTCATTTTCTGATTCACATCATTACCGTGCCGGCACGATCTCCAGCCAGTATCCGTCCGGATCTTAGATGAAATAGATCCCCATCTTCGGATTTTCAAAGCAGATGCAGCCCATTTCCTCGTGCAGCTTATGCGCTGCTTCCATATCCTCCGTCTGAAATGCCAGATGGAATTCCCCTTCGCCGAGATCATAGGGCTCCGGATGATCCGCCAGCCAGGTGAGCTCCAGCTCGAAATCCGATTCCGGATTGGAGACGTAGACCAGGATAAAGGAGCCGTCCTCCGCCGTTTTGCGGCGAACTTCCGTAAGCCCCAGCGCCTTCTCATAGAACGCCATGGACACGGCCAGATCCTTTACATTGAAATTTTCATGAACCATTCTGAATTGCATGCTTACACCTCCGGTGGTGAATTCTGAGACAGACAGCGGTATGACCGGTGTCCAAACCCTTTAAAGAAGTATACCATAATTTCAGAGAAAAAGGATGGCATGGAAGCTGATTGTGCATATTTCATGCAGATCTACTGATTATGGTAAAAGATGTGCATGAGAAGCAGGAGATTGAGATTTTAGGTTCCGAAGTTGTCTGCAGAACGGCATGTTTTGTTGCCAAATCAGATATTTTCGTGCATGAGAACATCGAATACTGAAGTTTATGGTCCAAATGACAGACCATAAACTTCAGCAGAAATAAAGAATATGCACATTCCTGGACCATAATAGAGTCGGAATACAGAAATATGCACGGATACCGTGACATGACGAAGACAATAAACGGAACAGATACCGTTTCAAGACCATAAATATAAGATGATGTGTATAATGTGCACCAGAACACAGGGAGAATGCACGGATTACAAGGTCAGCTTCAAAAAACGCCTGGAATGAGTGACAATACAGACCATAACTATATGACGAAGCGCTTTTATGCACTGAAAAAATGCTTTGCATTCCGAGGACCGCTGCAGTATACTGAATGCATACATATCAGAGATCGCATCTGTAAACAGTTCTATTGCACAGACCCGGAACCTGCCGGGCCGTGTCGGAGTAAGAGCGTTCTTCTTACGGATTACAAGCAACATCTCAAGTGAAGCAGGATCAGAAGAATACCAGATGTTTTTATTGTTAATATTCGGATCCTGAAATATCAGTTTACTATTCGAGGGAAAATATGCAGGAAAAACTGAATGCATTGTCATTGGCGGAGCTGCGTGCGCTGGCAAAGGAATTGGGGCTCAGAGGAGTCAGCTCGTTAAGAAAGGCTGAACTTGCCGAGGCTGTCAGCCGTCAGCTGCCCGGGGCAAAACCGGATGGAGAAATAAAGGCTGAGACAGCTGCCGCACCGGAGAAACAGCCGGAGGAGCAGAAGAAGTCCGAAAAAGTTCCCGCGCCGAGGAAGGAAGCCGGGAAGAGACCCGGAAGAACGTCCGCGCAGGAAAAAACGCAGGATGACCGGAAGAAGCAGGACGGCGCGTCCGGCCGAAGCAATGAGAACCGGAGACAGCAGTCTGCGGACAGGACGCAGCGCGGCCGGGACCACAGACAGCAGACGGACAGGCGGCAGGCCCAGGGCGGCAGAGACCGCAGACAGGAGTCCGGAAAGACGGAACAGCGGATCCGCAGGTTCGGCTATTCCGCACCGGCAGAGGAAACGGAAGCGGGAACAGAGGAAAAAGCAGTTCCCGTGCCCGATACAGAACTGCGCGGCCGCGCCGTGGAAGCACAGGAGCAGGATACGGGCGCCGTACAGCAGGAAACCGCTCTGCAGCAGCGGGAAGAACAGGAGCAGAACCGTTTCCGAAAGAATCCGCAGAATCTGAAAAAGCTGGATTCCGGACTGGAGGCTTACGGGATCCTGGAGGTCATGCCGGAAGGCTTCGGTTTCATCCGCAGCGACAATTATCTGCCGGGCGAGGAGGATATCTATGTCTCGCCCTCGCAGATCCGCAGATTCAATATGAAGACTGGCGACTTCATTGCCGGCAACATCCGTGTCAAGACCGGAACGGAAAAATATGCGGCGCTGCTGTATGTGCAGGCCATCAATGACGAGGAGCCGGAAAAGGCAGCCAGACGTGTCAATTTTGAAGATCTTACGCCCGTCTTCCCGAACGAGCGGCTGCATCTGGAGCGGCCGGGCGGATCGGTCGCCATGCGGATCGTGGATCTGCTCTCGCCTGTCGGCAAGGGACAGCGCGGCATGATCGTGTCGCCGCCGAAGGCCGGTAAGACGACACTGCTCAAGGAGATCGCCCTGGCGACACAGACCAATCATCCGGATGTGCATATCATCATCCTTCTGATCGACGAGCGGCCGGAGGAAGTCACGGATATCAAGGAGAGCATCCCCGGCGAGAATGTCGAAGTGATTTATTCGACTTTCGATGAAGAACCGGAGCATCATAAGCGTGTTGCTGAGATGGTCCTCGGTCGCGCCCAGCGTCTGGTCGAGCACGGCAGGGACGTCATGATCCTGCTGGATTCCATCACGCGTCTTGCCAGAGCCTACAACCTGACGGTCGCTCCCAGCGGAAGAACGCTTTCCGGCGGACTGGATCCGGCAGCGCTGCACATGCCGAAGAAATTTTTCGGCGCGGCAAGAAATATGCGCGAAGGCGGCAGCCTTACGATCATGGCGACCGCGCTGGTGGATACCGGCAGCAGGATGGACGATGTTGTATTCGAGGAATTCAAGGGCACCGGCAACATGGAGCTTGTGCTGGACAGAAAGCTTTCCGAGCGGCGCATTTTCCCGGCGATCGATATCATTAAATCCGGCACGAGACGGGATGATCTGCTGCTTTCGAAGGAAGAGCAGGAAGCGGTGGCGACGATCCACAGAGGCATGCACGGCATGAAGCAGGAGGAAGCGGTAGAGGAAGTCCTCCGGCTCTTCACACGAACCAGAAACAATGCCGATTTTGTCAGAATGGTAAAAACGATCAGACTGTAAGTCAAAAAATGGAGGAACAAATGGCAGGTTCTTCATTTGGGAAAAAATTCAGGATCACAACGTGGGGCGAGAGCCACGGACCGGCGATCGGCGTGGTGATCGACGGCTGTCCGGCGGGCCTGGATCTGGCGGAGGCCGATATTCAGATCATGCTCGACAGAAGAAAGCCGGGACAGAGCAGGTACGCAACTGCGCGCAGCGAGGATGACGCGGTCGAGATCCTGTCCGGCGTTTTTGAAGGAAAGACAACGGGTACGCCGATCTCGCTGATGATCCGGAACAGGGATCACCATTCCGCGGATTATGCGGCGATCCGGGACGTTTACCGCCCCGGCCATGCGGATTATACATTCGATGAGAAATACGGTATCCGGGATTACCGCGGAGGCGGCCGCTCCTCCGGCCGGGAGACGGCAGGCAGAGTGGCGGCCGGTGCGGTCGCCGAAAAACTGCTGCGGGAGATGGGCATTTCCTTTGCGGTCAGACCGTTCAGCATCGGTGGCGTCGCTGCGGTAGATGAGGCTGCCGTGAAAGCCCGTCTGGAGGCTGCAATCAAAGACTGCGATTCCGTCGGCGGTATCGTGGAATGCATCGTGACAGGCGTTCCGGCCGGACTCGGGGATCCCGTGTTCGACAAAGCGGATGCAAGACTTGCACAGGCAATTATGAGCATCGGTGCGGTGAAAGGCGTGGAGATCGGCGACGGTTTTGCGGCGGCTTCCCATCGCGGTTCGGAGAACAATGATGCGTTCCGTGCGGATGAAGCAGGCCGTGTGACAAAGCAGGCGAATCATGCCGGCGGCATTCTCGGCGGGATTACGGACGGAAGCGATATCGTGATCCGCGCAGCCTTCAAACCGACGCCTTCGATCGCGCAGGAGCAGGAGAGCGTCAGCAGACAGCACGAAAATGTCACGCTTACGATAGGAGGCAGGCATGATCCCACGATCGTACACCGGGGCATGGTCGTCGTCGAAGCGATGGCTGCGGTCACGATCCTGGATATGATGCTCGAAAATATGGCATCGCGTGCGGAGCATGTCATCCGGTTTTATGGGAATAAGAAATGAATGTTGAAATACTTGAACTTGTAACAGGAGCCCGCAAAGCGCGCGGGCTTGCCGTGATCATTGATGTTTTCCGGGCATTTTCCCTGGAACCGTATCTTTTTTCAAGAGGCGCTGCGGAGATACTGGCTGTCGGAAAAGAAGAAACAGCAAGGAAACTGAAGGCGGAATATCCGGATGCCGTGCTGATCGGCGAAAGACTGGGCGTGAAGCTGCCGGGCTTTGATTACGGAAACTCGCCGTCCCAGACGGAAGGCGCGGATCTTGCCGGCCGGCTCGTGATCCATACGACCAGCGCCGGCACCCAGGGGCTGGTGAATGCTGCCGGTGCGGACCGGATCATCACGGGAAGCCTTGTCAATGCAAGCGCTGTCGCCCGCTATATCAGAGAGACGGCACCGGATCATGTCAGTCTGGTCGCGATGGGGCTGAACGGAAAGGAATCCGCACCGGAGGATCTCCTTTGCGCACGGTATATCCGAAGCATACTGGAAGCGCAGCCTTTCGATATGCAAAACGAACTGCATCTGCTGCGGCAGACGGAATCCGGGAAGAAATTCTTCCGGGCGGAGAACCAGACGGTATTTCCGGAAGCCGACTATCATCTGTGTACACGATACGACATCTTCCCCTTCGTGCTGCAGGTCCGCCGGGAGACGGAAGATATCTTCCGCGTTCGATCGGAAAAAGTGACGGCCGGCAGCAGATAAGATGCAGGACGCACTGCGGTTTTGCAGGTTTTGACTGCTTATGTCAGAATTGGCAGTTGCATTTTCAGGCGGTTTACGTTATTATATAAGTTGATTTACTGTAAATATGCAGAAAGATCTGTCAGGGAGTGATCACAGGTGGCAAAGAAGGCAAGGAAAAGAAGATCCTACGGGAGAAAGAAAAGAAAACTGAATGCAAATGCCGGTGCGCTGATCGTGATCGCCGTTGTCCTGTGCTTCTCGGCAGTGATGGGATTCCGCATCAGGACGCTGAAGGAGGCGGATCACCGCTATGAGGTCCAGGCGGCAGCGCTGGAAGCCGAACTGGAAGCCGAAGAACAGCGGAAGGAAGAGCTGGAAGAATCGAAGGAATACGTTCAGTCACAGGACTATATCGAGCGCCTGGCCAGAGAAAAGCTGGGACTCATAGAGCCCGGTGAGATGCTTGTGAAACCAAATGAGTAAGGAGGTGCTGCGGCACTTCCTTTTTCAATCAGCCGGGCATGTCCCGGTATCCGCACAGAAGCTTGAGGAACGGCGATGGATGTCAGATTGCAGGTAAGACAATTCATAGAGCAGGAAAAGATGCTGGATCCCGGCGACCATGTGATCGTCGGCCTTTCCGGCGGCGCGGATTCCGTGAGCCTTCTCCTGCTGCTGGATTCGCTGAAGGATGAATTCGACATCACCCTTTCCGCCATCCATGTGCATCATGGGATCCGCGGAGAAGAAGCCGAAGCGGATGCGGAATTCTGCGACAGGCTGTGTGCAAAGCGGCATATCCCGCTCCGGATCCTGCGGGAAAATGTGCCGGCGCTCGCAAAGCGCAACCGCTGTTCGCTGGAGGAGGCCGGCAGAGAGATCCGCTACATCCGTTTTGCCGAAGCGGCCCGAAGATACAGGGACCTGCATCCGGGAACCGCCGTAAAGATCGCGGTCGCGCATCAGCTGGAAGACCAGGCGGAAACAGTGCTCATGCATCTCTGCCGCGGCGCCGGGATCAGAGGGCTCGGCGGCATGGCGCCGGTCCGGGACAATATCATCCGGCCGCTCCTGTCCTCCAGACGGAGGGATATCGAACTCTGGCTGAAAAAGCGGGGGCAGGACTGGAGAGAAGACGGGACGAATTCCCATACGGACTATACCAGGAACCGCGTCCGGAATATCATCATGCCGGTCCTCAATGAGAATCTGAATCCGCGCACGGCAAAGCATCTTTCGCTGATCGCTGATCAGGCGCGGGCCTGGTCGGATTATATCAGCGGGGAGGCGGATAAGATCATCGGAACATTTCCGGGGCCGGATGTACTGCCGGCCGATGTGCTTGACAGCCTGCCGGAAGCGCTGAAAAATGAGATCCTGTACAGAACGCTGGTCCGGGCAGCCGGTGCGACCCGGGTCACCGGACGGCATGTGGCTGCAGCGGGCAGTCTTCTGGGATCTGAACCGGGCGCGCAGATCTCGCTTCCGGAAGGACTTCTGCTGGTACGGGAAGAGAATTCTTTACGCGTGATGAAAGCGGAGCCGCGGGAACTGCGGACTTCAGGCACACAGGAACTGCCGGTCCGGGCCGTTTATTCTGTATTTCCGTATGAAACCGGTTCAAAAATTCCCACGCAGAAGTATACGAAATGGTTTGATTATGATAAAATAAGCGGTGATGTCTGCATACGGAGGCGCGAACAGGATGATTACATCGTGCTGGCCGGCGTAGGCAGAAAGAGCGTCGCGAGATATATGATCGACGCGCATATACCCAAGGACGAGCGGGACGATGTCCCTCTGCTGGCAGACAGACATCACATCCTCTGGATCATCGGCTGGCGCATGAGCGCGGCAGCACAGGTGAGCCCGGAGACAAATACAATACTGCAGGTAAGTGTACGCAGGAGGAAAGAAAATGACTGAAAGAGTAAAAGTGCTGATCCCTCAGGAAGAAGTGGAAAGAAGAGCAGATGAGATCGCAGCCCGCATTAACAGAGACTATGAAGGAAAGAGCCTTCATCTCGTATGCATTCTGAAAGGAAGCGTTTTCTTTACCGCCGAGCTTGCCAAGCGGCTGACCATTCCGGTCACGATGGATTTCATGAGCTGCTCCAGCTATGGCTCGGGAACGGTTTCCAAAGGTATTGTCAAGCTCGTTAAGGATCTGGATGAGCCGATCGAAGGCAGGGATGTGCTTGTGATCGAGGATATCGTCGACTCCGGAAACACCCTTTCCTATCTGCTTGGTCTGCTCTCCGACAGAAAACCGGCCAGCCTTGCCCTCTGTACCCTGCTGGACAAGCCGGCCAGACGCGTGAAAAAAGACGTCGTCGTGGACTACTGCGGCTTTGAGATCGAAGATCACTTTGTGGTCGGCTGCGGCATGGACTACGATCAGCGGTACAGGAACCTGCCCTACGTAGGAATCATGGAATTAGAAGGAGAATAAAAAGCTTGAATCAGCAAAGAGGCAGAACCGTCTTTCCCATTTATCTGATCCTTCTTGCGATCGTGCTCATTTCGTATTATTTCTCAGGCACGTTCTTTTCGGGAAATTCGGGCAGAGAGACAGCTTCGTACGCGGATTTTGAGGAGGCGCTCACGTCCGGCAAGCTTACGGACGTGGAGATCCATCAGAATGCCGAAGTCCCCACCGGCTATGTAAGATATGCAGTGGGAGAGACAGCGTATCAGCTGCAGGTAAGTGATGTAAACGATGTCATTGATCTGTGCAAGGAAGCCGGATACAAGGATTATGTGCTGACAGCGGTCACGCAGAGCATGGGAGGATCGACCATGATCCTCTATATGATGCTCGGCATCGCCGCGGCCGTGATCATTTTCCTCGTGATGCGCAATTCCCAGATGGGAGGCGGCGGCAATTCGCAGATGATGAACTTCGGCAAGAGCCGCGCCGTCATGAGCCAGGGAAAGACCGATGTGGATTTCTCCGGGGTTGCGGGACTGCGCGAGGAAAAGGAGGATCTGGCGGAGATCGTGGATTTCCTGAAGGATCCCCAGAAATACAGCAGCTTGGGCGCCAGGATCCCGAAGGGCGTTCTTCTTGTGGGCCCTCCCGGAACCGGTAAGACGCTGATGGCGAAAGCCATCGCGGGCGAAGCGGGCGTACCTTTCTTCTCGATCTCCGGTTCGGATTTTGTGGAAATGTTCGTCGGCGT
>DFKM01000094.1 GCA_002373555.1 Lachnospiraceae bacterium UBA3645 | reverse complement strand
GTATCCAGGAAGGTGATCTTCTGTCCGTTGATCTCCACAACGGAAGCACCGATCGCCTGCGTGATGCCGCCGGCTTCACGGGCCGTAATATTCGTCTTCCGGATCGCATCCAGAAGGGAGGTCTTACCATGGTCAACATGGCCCATGACGCAGACAACGGGCGGTCTGGTGACCATGTTCTCTTCCTTCTCTTCCGTATTGTCCTTCAGGAGTTCTTCGATCACATCGACCTTGACTTCCTGTTCGGTCAGCACGTCGAACTCAACGGCGATATCCGAAGCGGTCTCGTAATCGATCTCCTGATTGACTGTCACGATCTTTCCCTGCATGAAGAGCTTCTTGACGATCACGGAAGGATTGATCTTCATCTTGTCGGCAAGCTCGCGGATCGTCAGGACCTCGGGCAGCACGATCATCTTGATCTGCGGCTCCTGCGGCTCCTTCTTCTCCGGTCTGGCGGGACGGGACAGTTCCTTCAGGTTGCCGCCCTTGCCCTTGCCGCCGGGACGTCTGAGTTCGTCAGAGTCCTTTCTGTTGAAGCGGTTGCCCGCATTCTTGTTCTTCGGTCCGGTCTTCGCACCGGGCTTGGATACGCCCATGCCGCCGAAATCACCGCCGGCCGGTCTTGCCGGTCTGTCGCCGGGTCTTCCGCCGCCGGCCGGCCCTCTGCCGGCACCTGCGGGTGCGCCCTGGCCGGGTCTTCCGGTGCGGTCGCCGGGTCTTCCGGCACCCTGGCCGGGTCTGCCGGGACGATCGCCGGGTCTTCCGGCGCCCTGGCCCGGTCTTCCGGCCCCGGGACGCCTGTCGGCGCTCCGGCCGTCACGGCCCGCTCCCGCGGCTCCGCCTCTGGGTCCGCGGGATGCGCCGGCTCTGGCGCGCTCCGCGCGGCTCTTTTCTGCGCGCTCGGCAGCGCGCACCTGTTCCATATCCACGAAACGACGGACCGGCTTTTTCTCCGGCTCCGGCGCTTTTTCCGCCTCGGCAGGCTTTGCTGCGGGCGCAGCAGGCTTTTCTGCCGCAGGCGCTGTCTGTACGGGAGGCTTCTCCGCAGCAGACGCTGCACTTTCCGCCTTCTTCTCCGGCGCCGTCTCCGCAGGAGCACTGA
Source organism: Lachnospiraceae bacterium UBA3645 (assembly GCA_002373555.1). Taxonomy (GTDB): domain Bacteria; phylum Bacillota; class Clostridia; order Lachnospirales; family Lachnospiraceae; genus UBA3305. The sequence continues at coordinate 3,633 of DFKM01000094.1, read as the reverse complement.
TCTTCGCAGGTGCTTCCGGTGCTGCCTTGACAGCATCCGGCGCTGCCTGTCTGACCGTCTTTTCTTCCGACGGTGCTTCTGCGCTTACCGCCGGTTTTACGGGTGCCGCAGCTTCTGCCGGTCTGGCAGGGCGCGCAGGTCTGGCCGGTCTTTCACCGGCAGGCCTTACCCGCTTCTCTCCGGGCTTCACAGGCGTTCTTCCGTCCGCCGGTCTTCTGGTTCCTGCTGCCGCAGGTCTGGAACCGGCAGGTCTCTTCGCCGGTGCAGCACCGCCGGGTCTGGATTTCAGGCTGTTGTGTGCACTGTTCTGCTTATGGAATACAGCGGTTATCTTTTTCTTTTTCGGCTGTTCACCATTCATATTCTTTAATTCGTCATTATTCTGTTCGGTCGCCATACTCGCTGCCTCCCTTATTTTCGTCTTTCGTCATTTCCGATCCTGTGATCGCTGCGGCAAAGTTTTCATCCGTTACCGCCACGGACACCCGCATTTCCTGTCCGATGGCGTGTCCGAGCGTTTCTCTGTCCGGTCCCGTCCGCAAAGGCACTTTGTACCACGAACACATGTCCCTAAAATTCTTCTTCGTGTTTTCAGATGCATCCTCTGCCACAATGACCAGAAATGCTTTTCCCGTCTTGACGGCTTTCTCCGTCATGAACTCTCCGCTGACCACTTTTCCGGCCCGCTTGGCAAGCCCGAGCATGGAGAGGAATTTATTCGGCTTCATGAATCTGAAGCACCTCCTCTCTGAGTCGTGCGGCCGCCTCTGCACTGACAGACATCTTGAAAGCACGTTCAAAGCCGTGTCTTTTCACCGCCTGGTCAATACAGTCCGCGTTTCTGCATATGTAGGTGCCTCTTCCGTTCATCCGTCCGGACGGATCCGGCCGGATCTCGCCTTCCGGCGTCCTGACTATGCGAAGCAGTTCACGTTTGGTTCTTTTTTCTCCGCAGCCGATGCAAGTTCTTTCCGGCTGCCTGCGGATCTTTTCCGTCAATTCGGTCGTTCCTTTCAGCTGCAGGCACGTGCCCGCGTATTATTCCCTCCGGTGCACCGGGCTCCTTCGGGAAGCAGCAGTTGGTGGATCATACTTTAGGTTTGGGCAGACAGATCATTCGTTCTCTGTCTCTTCGCCTTCATCGTCATCGTAATATTCTTCGGTATCCGCGCCGTCCATGCCGTAGTCTTCATACTCTTCGTATTCGCCCTCTTCATAGCCGTCTTCATACTCTTCGTAATCTTCTTCGTCCTCGTAGTAATCCTCGATATAGCCGATTTCCTCGAAGAGTCCGCTTTCCCTGGCCTGCGTCTCGCTCTTGATATCGATCTTGTAGCCGGTCAGTCTCGCAGCCAGTCTGGCATTCTGTCCGACCTTGCCGATCGCAAGAGAGAGCTGATAATCCGGAACGACGACCTGGGCTGTCTTGTCTTCATCATCCGCCAGTACGCAGATGACCTTGGCGGGACTGAGCGCGTTCTCGATCAGCTCGGCGGAGTTGTCGCTCCAGTTGATGATATCGATCTTCTCGCCGCCCAGTTCATCGACGATGGCATTGACACGGCTTCCGTTCACGCCGACGCAGGCGCCGACGGGATCCACATCCGGATCATTGGAGGAAACGGCCATCTTCGTTCTGGAACCGGCTTCTCTCGAGATCGCACGGATCTCCACGGTGCCGTCAGCCAGTTCGCTGACTTCGGATTCGAACAGACGTCTGACCAGATCGGGATGCGTCCTGGAGACCAGGATCCGCGGTCCGCGGTTGGTGGCGCGCACTTCCAGGATCAGGACCTTGATGCGGTCCGTCGGATTGTAATGCTCGCCTCTGACCTGCTCGTTCTCTCCGAGGATGGCATCTGCCTTCCCGAGATCGATGCTGATCGCGCGGCCCATATTTCTCTGGACGATACCGGTCACGATCTCTCTCTCCTTGGAGATGAAATAATCGTAGACGGAACGTCTCTCTTCTTCTCTGATCTTCTGCAGGATCACGTTCTTGGCGTTCTGTGTGGCAATACGTCCGAAACTCTTGGATTCCACATACTGACGCACGATATCGCCGATCTGGTATTTGGGATCGATCTTCACAGCATCCGCCAGGCTGATCTCGGTATCCTTGTCCTCGACCTCATCGACGACAGTCAGTTCTCTGTAAAGCTCATAGTCGCCTGTCTCACGGTCGATGCTCACCTTGACATTGTCAGCCTTGCCGAAATGGTTCTCGCAGGCTTTTACCAGCGAATTCTCGATCGCCTGGAAAAGCGTCTCCTTGCTGATCCCTTTTTCCTTCTCGAGTGCGCCGAGCGCCTCCATCAATTCCACATTCATTTCCCGATCTCCTTTGTTTCCGTTTAAAAGTCAAACGCCAGACGGATCATTGCGATATTGTCACGTCTGATGACCATCTCTTCTCCGTCTCCAGAGATGATCGTAACGGTATCGGCATCGTATGCCGCAAGCTCTCCCGTAAAATCCCTTTCCTTATCGATCGGCTTGAACGTATGGATATCCACGTCCTTTCCGATGCTGCGCTTAAAGTCCTTCTCTTTTTTCAGAGGCCTTGTCAGTCCCGGTGAACTGACTTCCAGGACATATGCTTCGGGGATGAAATCCTCCGCATCCAGAATATCCGAAAGTCTTCTGCTCACGGTCTCACAGTCATCGATCGTGATCCCGCCTGGCTTGTCGATATACGCACGCAGGAAATAATTGCTTCCCTCCTTCACGTATTCCACATCCACGGTCTCGAATCCCAGTTCCTCGGTCACGGGCATGAGAAGGGCTTCCGTCTTCTGTTCGTAGCTTTCTCTTTTTGTCAAGACTGACTCCTTTACATAACAAAGAGTTTCGCGTAAGCGAAACTCTTTCATACAACAATATTCAACTTTAGGAATCATAACACAACCATTTATGAAATGCAAGCTTTTTGATGCATTTATTTTATCAGGCTGTGTGTTCTTCCTTCTTCTCTGACTGCACGGAGATAACTGCCAGGATTACCTGTACTGCCAGGATTCCTGCCATAAGCAGCGTCCATTTGTCAGTCATCTGCATCTTCAGGCCCATATTCTCCGTGAGAACGAATGCGATGATCGCACCGGCTGCAGGGATCAGGCTGCAGAGCTTTGCCGTTCTGTTTTTCTTTCTGCGCTTTCCGCCAATCGTAATAAGCATGCCTGCGCTCAGGATGGCTGTAACAGCTGCCATGATCAGATTAAGCAGCGCCCAACTGCCTTCAGGCAGTTCTTTTGCGGGCGCAGCAAGCGGTGTATCCGGTTCATCGATCTCTTCCGGCTCCGCCGCCTCTGCTGTTTCCGGTACGGTTTCCTCTGTCCTGTCAGCTGCCGTTGTTTCCGGTTCCGGCGGTGCAGCTATGCTCTCTGCTGCGGGTACCGGCTCCGGTGTGTCGTCATCAGCATTTGTGTTATTATCTGCGGCGTCCGTTCTGTCCTGAGCAGGAGTGTTATCGTCATCGTCTGTATCAGATACTTCCTGTTCCTCATCATCGGCGGGCGCTTCCGGATTATCATTATCAGCAGGCTCTTCCGGATCGTCATCATCGGCAGGCTCTTCCGGATTATCATTGTCAGCGGGTTCTTCCGCCTCTTCATCGTCATTAACAGGAGGCTG
>DFKM01000003.1:3356-4189 GCA_002373555.1 Lachnospiraceae bacterium UBA3645 | reverse complement strand
CACAAAATAACGGGAGGTCTTCGTATGAGAAAGTACAGATACGTGCTTGTGTTTGTATTTGCATTGCTGCTCTCGCTATGCTGTACAACTGCCTGGGCGGACAGTGCATTGGTTTTGCCGCAGGGACTAACGGCGATCGGTGAGGAGGCGTTTTACGGTGACACGTCGCTGGATTACGTTATCTTCCCCGAGGGCTTACGCGAGATCGGAGCGCGCGCTTTTGCATACAGCTCGGTGCAGACTGTTTTTATGCCCGACTCGCTGACTGCAATCGATGACAGCGCATTTGATAACACGCCGCTTCGCTATGTGATCACACCGAATGAAAACGCTGCCAGCCAATGGGCGGTGAGAAACGGTTATACTGCGGCCATTAACAATGATCTTCGTATCGAAGCCAGCGATAACGAATGGTGGGTGTATGCCCCGTATGGCGAAACGGCAAAGCTTCTGGTTGACTGCAGGGGAGCAGATCTCACCAATGCGTCTGTCTCCTGGTTCCGCGTCGAAAAGGACGAGAACGGGAGCGATCTATGGAACGACCTCGACTGTCATGATGAGGAACTGGAGACCGCCCCTGTCGAGGGACATATGCGCTATGTCTGCCGTCTCACAGACCGCTACGGCTTCCAGAACGAGGGTTGGTTTGACGTTATGGTTGACAGCGGGCTGGAGGTCTGGCCGGGAGCCGACTCGGACCATGTTGCCGCGCCCTATGGAGAGAGCGCGCTGCTGCGCGTCTTCTTCTGGCCGGAGGACAGCGAAATCAGCTTCCAGTGGTATCGCGTCGATCGGGATGAAAACGGCAGGGATGACTGGACGCTGCTCGAGGG
>DFKM01000003.1:0-3279 GCA_002373555.1 Lachnospiraceae bacterium UBA3645 | reverse complement strand
ATGACGACGCCCGCCGTTACCGGGCCGGCTCAGTATGTCTGCCGCATTACGGATCGTTTTGATTCGATGTACGACAGGTGGTTCACGGTGTCTGTGGAAGCCGGGGAGAATACCGTCTCTGCCGGCGCCGCCCATGACGTCAGCGATACCGCAGCATGGATCCCGCTGACCTACAGCGTGACGACTGAACAAGCTCAACAGGGCTACCGTATGGGTGTTTTCTATACCGAAAGTCCCGACGGGCTGCAGCCGAACGCAAATGGCCGTTATGAAAACGCCTTTGAATGGACCTGGGGCGGCGAGAGCGGCATCTACGGCCCGGCAAATGAAGCTGACTATGAAGGCTGGCTGGATGAGCTGATCCCCGGCCATACCTACAGGTACGTCGCCTGTATCGTTGATTTCGAGGGCGAGGTGATCGCTGTCGATGATACGATCCGCCAGTTTACCACTACGAGCGCGGGGGCGGCCAGTACGCTGAATCTGGCTCAGCATGCTCAAGTGCCTCACGACTATACTAAGACGCCCTTCCGTTTTGTCATCCCGTCGGACGGCGTATATCGGCTGAATGCCGACGTTGAGATGGAGGAGATGAGCGTCCGGACGACAGACGACAGAACGCTTTCCCGCACGCAGGAGGTTGGATATGTCAGCTTCTACGGCACAGCCGGGGAAACCCTGTATCTCTTCGTGCGTGATCACAGGCAGGATGCCGAGGTCTGGATCAGTCGGAGCGGGGATATCCCGGAAGCAGCGACTGTCGAATCCGGCGCCGCAGAAGCTGTGACCGCCAGTTCGGCCACGATCGGCGTCACATACAGTGTGGACGTCGAGACAGCGGAGCATGACTACCGTGTCGGCATTGCGTTCAGTCAGAACCCGGAAGACCTGATGTTCCTGAATGAAGAGCATCGCTTTGACTGCGATATGCGGGATCTCCGGATTGCAGAGGACAATGCTGTCGCCGTCGACAGCTATTGCAGCGAGACGCTTGATGAGCTTCTGCCGGATTCCACCTATTATTATCTTGCCTATATCAAGGTGGATGAGCGCGTTGCCATTCATGAATGCAATACGACTGTCGATGACCTCAAATCCTTCCATACCGGCAGCGCGGATTCCATCCCTCTGCTTCAGGAATCTGTGGCAGAAACGATATGGCACGCAGTTCCTGCCGAACAGAAAACGGCCTATTGCTTTACAGCTGCGAGCAACGGCATCTACGGCCTGATCTCCGATATATCCTGCGATTGGGCAGTTTATTCCGAAGACGGCAGATGGATAATGGGCGACTATTCGGCGGATCAGCAGATCATCCCGATCCATGAAGGAGAAACTGTTTATATCTTTGTAAAAGGTTTTGATGACAGCTTTCATCTTGCAATTCGGCGCTATATCGACTTCCCGACGGAAGACAGTGTTGTTGCCAGCGTTGCGGACAACGGCCATAGCGTCGGCAGCACCTGGGTCACGCTGGATCTGAGCTATGACGCGACGGAAGAGACTGCCAATGACGGCTACTATGTCGGTGTGGCATTCAGTCAGAACCCGGATGAACTGGAGCTGAACGAAGAGGACCGTTTTTCCTGTGACATGTGGGAATGGGATTGGAACGATCATATTGCCAACGATGTGCCTGTCCGGCGCCATATTGACCAACTGATACCCGAGACCGAATACTACTTCCGCCCGTTTATCCTGGCTGACGGCGCCGTGATCTGCACAGGGGACGTTCTGACTGTCAGCACCGCGGCGAACGACGTGGAGAGCATCACACCCGGTGCTTCAAAGAGCTTCTCCGGCTATCAAGTGTATCCCCTGGCTTTCACGGCAGCAACCGAAGGAATGTACGAGCTTCAGTTTGACAGTTCCTATGATCAGCTGGATCTGCGACGCGAGGATGGCCGCCACGATAGCTTTTACTCCGGCCAGGAACGCGTGCAATTCTTCGCGGACCAGGGTGAGACGCTGTACTTATTCATGCGCAGTTGGGGCGACGTCTGCCACGTCTCGCTGAGCTATATCGGCGCTCCTCCCGAGCAGGACGCCATCAGCATGGAAATTCAGACCGACGATGAGGACATGCCCTATGCCCTTGTCACGATGGATATTTCAATGGACACGGCGATGGCTCCGCAGGGCTACGGCTATGAGATCCAATTCAGCCCGTACGAAAGCTTCACGGATACGGACGGCGATTCTGTTTACAGTCAGTTCTACAATTTTGACGGCGAAGGGCTTGTGCGTTTACAGGATACCGTTTGTGCCGATTTTCCGAGCATGATCCCGGGCATGGTGTATTATCTGCGTCCGGCGATCGACTATCACAACGGAGATTGGCTTTTCGGTGATGTGCTGCGCTATCAGGCAGCAGATCGGCCGATCCAGGTTCTCCCACTGAGTGAACAGTGGACGGATGTTCCGCTGGACGGTCGCGCGATGTTCCGGTTTACTCCGCAGTCGGACGGTTTCTATGCCATTGAGGCGGAGGACATATCCGACATGAACATCCTGAGCAACAACGGCTTCCATCTGTGCGGCACGAACGATGAAGAGAATCAGCGTCATTATGCCCTGCTGTCCGTGGGGCTGCATGGGGGCGAGAGCTGCTATATCGATATCGACGGTATTGATAACGCACAGATCCGTGTTGTTGATGCCCGAAGCCTGCTTCCCGACGTTTCTTATATGGCACAGCCTGTCCGCAGCAATGGTTATGGCTGGATGACCGCGGCTGCAAGCGGCTGGTATAATCTGACGCTCAACCGCACGGATCTCACGGACAGGATTCAGATGTTCCGCGATGGTCCCGACGACGAGCAATGGCTGGAATTCGATAATACTGACACGGTCAGCTTCTATCTCGAAGAGCAGCAAACCGCCTATTTTACCGCCTGCTACAACGATGATGATGGCGAGCTGTATTTGTATGCCAATCCGGCGACAATGGGAGAAGCGGATCAGATATCCGTTCTCGAGAGTCAGTTACAGATCGGGGACACCTGGGCTGCCTTTGACATTTCTTACAGCCTGACCGAGGAGAGCTTCCTGGCTGCCGAAGAAACCGGCGGGTATTATATTATGGTAGTTCTGAGCGACGGAGAGATCGAAATCGACGACGACGGAAACTACAGTGCCCATTATGCCGATCCGGAAAACGATGCTATGCCGACGATCGAAACCTGGACACAAACCGCGCTTCATGTTGTTGCGAACCATTCGATTGCCTCGCGTACATTGGATCGGCTGATGCCGGAAACCAGTTATCGGTGTGTGGTG
>DFKM01000175.1:4756-5445 GCA_002373555.1 Lachnospiraceae bacterium UBA3645 | reverse complement strand
GTCTCGGGATGGCCGGGCTTGTAGTACTGCAGGTTGTAAGGCGCATCCAGGAAGACGAAGTTCGGGAACAGTCTTCTGGCGCTGACCTTGCAGCTTAAGCGGAACAGATCATAGTTCGGATCCTCCGGATTGTAGTTCACGCCTTCCTTCACCTTGAAGATATGGATCGGGAAGATGCAGGTCTCGCCGTGACCGAGGCCGGCATCCAGCGCAAGCAGGATGTTCCGCATAGCCATACGGCCTTCGGGCGTGGTATCCGTACCATAGTTGATCGATGAGAACGGTGTCTGTGCACCTGCGCGGGAGTGCATGGTGTTCAGGTTGTGAACGAAGCCCTCCATGGCCTGGTAGGTCTCATGATCCGTCAGCTTGTAGGCACGTTTTCTGACTCTCGTCAGAAGATGGGCAATATCCTGTCCTTCCAGACCGGCGAAACGGGCCGCCAGTTCTTCTGTCATCTGCGCATCGAACTCGGGGCCGTTCCCGAGACCGACGGTCTCGGCAGCGCTGCGCTCCACCGTCTCGACAGCGGCTTTCACTCTGTCCTTCAGATCCTCTGTATCACAGGCATCCTCCACGACATCCGTCAGGATGTTGATGTAATTCCTGCGGTAGCTCTTGCCGACGCCCTCGGCCATGCCGTAATCAAAGTTCGGAATGGACTGTCCGCCGTGCTGGTCGTTCTGGTT
>DFKM01000175.1:0-4708 GCA_002373555.1 Lachnospiraceae bacterium UBA3645 | reverse complement strand
GCTGGTCGTTCTGGTTGGACTGGATAGCGATCGCAGCAAGCGCGGCATAGCTCTGAATGCTCTGCGGCTCACGCAGATAGCCGTGTCCGGTGGAGAATCCGCCGTGGAACAGCTTCAGGATATCAATCTGCGTACATGTGGTCGTCAGGGAATAAAAATCGAAATCATGGATATACAGATATCCTTCACGGAAAGCTTTCGCATGCTCTTTCCGCAGAAGATACATTTCGTTATAGGATTTCGCACCTGCCGCACCGATCTGGAGCATGCTGCCCATCGCGGTATTGCCGTCGATATTCGCATTGTCACGCTTCAGGTCGGAAGCCTTCGCATCCACCTGGGTGATCTCGTCGATCGTGTGCATCAGGCTGGTGTTGGCTTCTCTGGCTCTCGTACGGTTCGCTCTGTACAGGATGTAGGCCTTCGCGGTCTCATTGAAGCCGTAGTTCATCAGCTCCTGCTCAACGGCGTCCTGAATATATTCAATGCCGGGTGCATCGGAAAGGCGTCCGCTCTCCAGATGTCCTTCTACGGCATTCGCCACGCGTGCTGCGCTTTCCGCATCGCCTTCCCCGGTGGCTTCCATGGCTTTCAGGATCGCCCTTGCGATCTTTGCCTGATCGTACAGTACCTTTCTACCGTCTCTTTTGATAATACTCCGAATCATTTTCCATCCTCCTGCCCGCTTTCGGTGGTATGCGGGACCAGATACTATATATTGTGTTTATACTTGGTCGTGCAAGGTATATTTTGTACCCAGATCCGGCTTTTGTCAAGAGGTTTTTTGTGAAAATAAAACCGGATTTTTGCAACATCCGTAAATCGGCAAAATCCGCCGCGGTCATGAAAGATCCGGAAGAAAAGAATCTCCCGGATCAATGGTCAGTTCTTCAGTTCCCGGATCGCTTCGATCAGTGCATCCGTCTCCTCGTCGGTCGTTCCCCAGCTGGTGCAGAACCTTGAAATGCGCATACCGTCGGCAGTCTTTCCTTCATTTTCAAAGACGAATTTTCCGGAAAATGCTTCGCATTGCGCCTCGGTCAGAAGTACGAACTGCTGGTTCGTGGGGCTGTCGATATAGGACGGGATCCCGCTTTCGGCAAACGCCTTTTTGATCTTCATCGCTTTTGCAACGGCTCCGGCCGTGATGTCGAAATACAGATCATCCGTGAACAGCGCCCGGAACTGTGCGCCCAACAGGAAGCCCTTGGCCAGCATGCCGCCGTTCTGTTTGATATGGCTGCGGAAGCGGTGCCCGATCATGAAGTTCCGGATCACGACCGCTTCGCCGAACATGGCGCCGCATTTTGTGCCGCCGATATAGAAAACATCGGCCAACCTTGCGATATCTTCGATCTTCACATCATTTCCTTCCGCTGCCAGGCCGTAGCCGAGCCTCGCGCCGTCAATGAAGAGGATCATGCCGTAATCATCACAGGCATGGCGGATATCCGTCAGCTCCTGCAGAGAGTAGACCGTGCCGAACTCCGTCGGGAAGGAAATGTAGACCATGCCGGGCTCCGTGATATGTTCCTGCACATCGCTGGTGCGGAAATTCTCGCCGGCTGCCCTGATCTGTTCCGCTGAGATCTTTCCGTTCGTATGCGGAAGCGCTTCGATCTTGTGTCCGATGTGCTCGACTGCACCTGTCTCGTGCACGTGGATATGGCCGGTATCAGCGCACAGAACGCTCTGATAAGGAAGCAGCGCGGCGGAAATGACAGTAAAATTTGCCTGCGTGCCGCCGACCAGGAAATGCACATCCGAATCCGAGGCTTTGATCCGTTTTTTGATGAGATCCGCGGCTTCCACGCAGACCTCGTCCAGGCCGTAGCCGCCGTAGGCGTTGCCGTTGATATCGGAAAGCGCCTGCATCACGGCAGGATGTGCTGCAACACTGTAGTCGTTATTAAATCTGTACATACGATTCTCCTTTTCCGATGCCTGCGGTCCTTTTTCCGGAATACAGATAGCTCTTCAGTTCATCCGCGGAAAAGTGATCCAGTCCCATTTTTGCCGCAGACAATCCCTCTGTAAACCAGTCTTTCTCATGAATGATCCCATACAATGTGATCATGGCTTCCGCGGCCGGCATCCGGATATCATGCATCCGTGCGATCGCCGTCCATGGAACCAGACCGTATGGCGTATCCTCTGTCAGATATCTGTTCTGCAGATCATTCGGACCGGCGATGACGGTATGGGTGATATTTCCGTGGATTGCCTTATAAAGCTGCTCCCAGGTGTAGCCTTTCGGAACGTCAAATGCTTCCGGCACCGGATCAATATCATACCCCAAAGCGGCTGCGAGCGCAACACGTTCCCGGTCCGTTTCCCGCATCAATTTTGCGGCCGACGGAGAAAAGCCGTGTTCATAAAGATAAAAATCGACATTCGGACGTTCGATATTGGAAGCATTGATCAGACAGGGCCCCGGATGGGTGGCGGGATTGACCAGCGAAAGGCCGCACGCCAGAATATCTGGCAGCAGTGTTGCGAGCTCGACCGGACCTGTGATCTCCCGGGCTGTCTGCAGGATTTCCCCGCTCCGGCAGGCCGGCATGATCCCGATGCTCAGGGGATTCCGGTTGTATACTTCCACCGTATCCTCTTCCGGCATCCTGGCACCGTATGGAAGATTGTTGGATTCGATGATCACCGGGCAGTCTTCGTCTCCCCAGGCTTTCCGGAACTGAAGTGAAGCAAATGCACCCGGGAAGACGAACAGCAGCTGGTCTTTGTGAAGCAGGCCCTTCAGCATTTCCGCATAGTTATCATGCGCGTATGCAGGAACGACGAGAAATACACAGTCCGCATCACGGACGGCAAGAGCCAGATCATCGGTGACCAGCGCCGGTGAGACCGTTCCGTTTAGAATACCCCGGGCACGAAAACAGCCGGTATCAAAGATCTTCTTCCGTCTGCTTCGGAAAAACATTCTGACCTCATGTCCCGCGGTAATCAGATCAAATGCCAGCGCATGCGCGCCGTTGCCGCCGCCCAGGACGGCGATCTTCTTTTGATTCATGTCATTCACTCCTCTGCCGCTTTTTTATCCTGTGATAGAAAGAAAGCATTCCGGGCAGTGCGAAAAGGACTGCCGCGGCCGTCCTTCCGGCAGGAAAGATGCCATGGTGATCCAGGCAGATCCTTCAATGCACAGTGTCAGGATCATCGGGAGAAGCAGAGACCGGAAAGTCAGGATGAGCACCAGGAAAATGGCCGTCCCGGTAATGAGATTGATGCGGATATTATCCGCCGAAATGACTTTTTTCAGATCATAAACAGAAACACTGTTGCCGATCAGATGATTCTCTCCGGGGAAAAAGGATAGCGGCGTATTCATTACATTCAGATCCGAGATCCAGGAGACTTCTGTCACGCCGTCTATTTCGGCGATCTTTTCCGTCAGAATTTCCGCGTCCTTCACGCTGATATCCTTCACCATCAGCTGTGCATTGGGGATCTGCGCGTCAAAGGTCTCTTCCATGATATGAAGATCTATTGTAGACTCGGCATCGGCCGGCAGATAATGGGACAGATCGGAATCAATGTTCACAAAGCCGGATAAATATGTACACAAACAGATCACTGCAATATACAGCGCGATCACAGCTCTTCTGTATCTGACAACTGTTCGAAAGAGTCCGGCAAAAGGAAAAGCGGCCGTCATTCTGACCTCCGTGCATCTTCTGTCACAATATTTGTCATTGACAATTATTGTCTCACGATTGACAGTATAACACAATCTGTCCTACTATTTAATCGTATATTCGTGAAAATTTCAATTGGATAGCGACATCGAGCTGTCTGCAAAGCGAAAACGATGCAGTATGTCAAAAGAGAAGGGAGATTTTCAGTCATGCGAAAAAAATCATTGTCCGTTGTTTTGTGCGGTGCGGCGCTCGCGCTGATCCTGCTTCTGTTTCCTGCGAGAGCGAATGCCGCCATCGTGATCTATGTACGCAAGGGAGTTACCGGCAATATCACCTTCAACAGTGCCCCGGTACCGAATGCTGCCTGGAAGGTGAAGAAAAAATCCATTCTGAAGCTGAAAAGCAGCACATCCAAAAAGGCGGTTTACTATGGAAAAAAGGTCGGAAAAACGACACTGACATGCTACAACAAGCGTTCTCCTTCCCAGAAACTGGATATTACGGTTTATGTTATGCCGTCCGGTAAGCTGAACAAAATGGATTTCCAGCTTTACGGAAGCGATGTTGATACGATCGGTCTTCCTCAGGGGACGAACTGGGTCGATGATAGTGACGGATCAACGAAAAGAGCAGCACGCATACCCTATCGGTCGCAGATCACTTCATCCAATGCCGGAAACTATTTTCAGACAACCCGTACCGCACAGCTTCTTGACTCCTGGAGCCGGATCAGGACACTGTACGGTAAGACTGCTCTGAAGAAATTCAAAAAGTCCGACAGATATTATAAATATTCAGTCAGAGAAAGTGGAACCGCCGCGAAGACATTTTTCAAAGGCTATGTAAAGTATTATGCTGACTATAATTACGGAAAGGCCTACAGGATCCGGTTCTACTTCAGCAAATCCAAAAAAGTGACGATGATCTGCTACTTTAAGAATTACAGCAAATTCTAAGTACAGTCTGTTTTCCTGACAGCATTCAGAAACACGGCCGGAGTTCATGGAAGTATGATCTCCGGCCTTTTTTGTATCGACAGTTACAATAAACCA
>DFKM01000160.1 GCA_002373555.1 Lachnospiraceae bacterium UBA3645 | reverse complement strand
CTTAGTGCGACAGCCCCTTTTTATGGAGTGATCGCGTAAGCGATCACTCTTTCTCCGGAATCAGACCGGATCTGTAGCAGGCCAGCAGCGCTTTCAGATCTTTCAGCTGGCTGCGGATCCGGGCGCCGTGATCCGTATCTCTGACGGATTTTCTCTTGCGGACCCCTTCCACGACTCTGGATTCGGAATGAATGTCCCTTCCGTTCTGGATCGCATCTTCCTTGGAGGTGAAAGGCTCATGGTAGACCAGCTTCAGTCCGTAGGAATTCGAGATCAGCGTGTAGCCGGCGATGCCGGTGGTCTTCTGATAGGCTCTCGAGAAGCCGCCGTCGATCATCAGAAGCTTGCCGCCGCACTTGATCGGGGATTCGCCCTTCTTCTGCTTGACCGGCACATGGCCGTTGATGATATGGGATTCTTCCCAGTCAAGCTCGAATTCATCGAAAATGCGTTTGATGACTTCTTCGTTATTGTACAGCTTGTAATACGGTGTCTTGGGCTCGTTGTGGGTTTCCTTGTCCTCGATGAAGTAACGCTCGAAGGTCGTCATCTTGTACTTGCCGAAGAGCGGGGAAAGCGGATGCGTCCACAGGAAGTAGATGACATCGGTGGCGTAATCCTTCTCCGGACCTTCGGGGAGATAGTATCCCTTGCGGACGTAGTTGTCCAGTATATCCATGACCTCGCGGCCCTTGTAGCAGCTGTCACCGAGCGGTACCTCGGCAAGCTCGCCGTCCTCGGTCAGCGGGATGCTGCCGTGGAAGAGAAGATTCTGGTTGTAGATCAGATACAGCTTTCCTTTGTTCAGCAGGAAACGGACATGCCGCTGCAGTCTTTCACTGTTCATGAAGCTCTTCTGCAGATGCAGCATGACAGCTTCTTCCTCTTCGGTAAGCTTATAAGGATCTTTCGGATCGACGGTCGGGAAGCCCATTTCCTTCATGGGATATTCCTTGCCGTAGCAGTTGATCACGCCGCGCTCCCAGTCGATCTTGTCGAGCAGCAGACGGTCTTCCATATGCCATTCGGGGTGTCTCTTGATGAGCTGTCCCTCCAGCTTGAACTGGATGATCGCGATCGCTTTGTGCATCTTGATATCCTGCTCCAGGTCGTTGATGTCGTAGGTCTTCTCATCATATTTCAGACCGAAGCATTTGCAGGGATCATCCTTGTAGGCATCCATGGCAAAACGCATCAGCGGGATCAGGTTGATGCCGTAGCCGTTCTCCACAGTGTCCAGATTGCCGTAACGGGCGGTCAGACGAAGCGCAGTCGCGATCAGCGTGAGATTGCCGCAGGCGGCGCCCATCCAGACGACATCGTGATTGCCCCACTGGATATCCAGATTCTTGATGCCCATCAGGGTATCCATGATGATATCCGGGCCGGGACCTCTGTCATAGATATCGCCGATGATATGGAGATGGTTGACGGTCAGCCGCTGAATGGTGTCGGAAAAAGCGACAATGCACTCCTCCACGCGTTCCGTCTGGATCAGGGCTTCCAGAATTCTGTCATAGTAATTGTCTTTGTCTGCGTAATCCGTTTCGCTCATCAGCTCCTCGATGAGGTAGGCGAAATCCTCCGGCATGGATTTGCGGACTTTCGAACGGGTATATTTTTTGGCGGACTGTCTGGCCATGCGGATCAGACGAAGAAGCATGGTGCGGTACCAGTCATGCATGTTCTCGCCGGACTGCTTGACAAGCTCGATCTTTTCCTTCGGATAGTAGATCAGGGTCGCGAGATCTTTCTTGTCCTGGGGCGTCAGATTGAAGCCGAATTCGTCTTCGATCTTGCTTCTGACGGCACCGGAACCGTTCTTCATGATATGAACGAACTGTTCATATTCGCCGTGAATATCGGTCATAAAGTGTTCGGTTTCCTTGGGAAGCTGAAGGATCGAGCAGAGGTTTATGATCTCCGTGCTCGTCTTGGCAATGGACGGGAAGCGGTAAGAGAGCGCTTCCAGATATTTCATGTCAAATTCGCTGTTTTCGGTCATGCGTCTTTCCCCTCCTTGAAATGGAAAAATACCGTAAATTAGTGTAACACAAAGAATATATAGTGTCAAAGATAAGAAATATATGTAAAAATTTCGCTTCCTTAATTATACCATTTTAGGTATAATAGACCGGATGCATAAAAAAGAACGGAGAGAAACGAAAATGAAATATTTTATCGTATCGGACATACACGGATCTGCTTATTACTGCAGAAAAGCCCTGGAGGCTTACAGGCGCGAAGGCGCGGACAGGATGCTGCTGCTGGGAGATATCCTGTATCACGGGCCCAGGAATCCGCTGCCGGAGGAATATGATCCGCAGGCAGTCACGAAGATGCTGAACGCCATGAAGGAGGAGATCCTCTGTGTGCGCGGGAACTGCGACGCAGAAGTCGACCAGATGGTGCTGGATTTCCCTGTGCTTGCCGATTATGCGCTGGTCGATGCCGGTAAGCACATGATCTTCATGACGCACGGACATCTGTTCCATAAGGACTGTCTGCCGCCGCTTCATGACGGCGATGTACTTCTGCACGGGCATACGCATCTGTCTGTCTGCGAGGATCACGGATCCTATGTCTATATGAATCCGGGATCGGTGTCGCTGCCGAAGGAGGATCATCCGCACGGGTACATGATCTTTGAGGGAAGTGAATTTTTGTGGAAGACGCTTTCGGGAGAGACATACAGAAGATACGAACTGTCGTAACAGACCGGCCGCTTCCGGCTGTTTTCAGTGACAGATGATGGTATACTGAACAGGAAGAGAATTATGAAAAAGAATTACAGGATCATTCTTTCCTATGACGGCACGAGATTCTACGGATGGGAGCATCAGCCGGATCAGGAGATGACGATACAGGGAAAGCTGGAAAACGTGCTGGCGAAGCTCGCCGGGGAACCGGTCGAGGTACTCGGCGCGGGACGCACGGATGCCGGCGTGCATGCGCAGGCTATGGTCGCGAACTTCCGGCTGGACACGGAGCTTTCCGAGAAGGAACTGAAGGATTACATGAACCGGTACCTGCCGGAGGATATCAGTGTCAATGAACTGGTGCAGGCGGGAGACCGTTTCCATGCAAGATATAATGCGACCGGGAAAACATACCGGTATACCTGTTATGTGGGCGATGAAAAACCGGTCTTTGAGAGACGTTTCGTCTATGTGCCGGAATTCGTGCCCGATGTGGAGCGCATGCGGGAGGCGGCGGAATATCTGAAGGGGACGCATGATTTTGCGTCTTTCTGCAGCAATCCGCGGATGAAGAAGAGCACGGTCCGATGCGTGGATAAAATTGATATCGTCCGCAAAGGTCCCTGGCTTACGTTTTATTATCACGGGAACGGATTCCTGCAGCATATGGTCAGGATCCTGACAGGAACACTGCTGGAAGTCGGTGCCGGGAAGCGGACGCCGGAGAGCATGCAGGAGCTTCTTGACGCAAAGAGCAGGGCGCTGGCCGGTGTGACCGCACCGGCAAAAGGGCTTTGCCTGATGAAGGTGGATTATGATTGAATTGAAATACCTGGAACCCACATCGCCGTTCTACAGAGACAAGGATATCCGGGATGCCTATATAGAGGATGACGGCAGCGGACTGCCGCTGCTGCGTTTTCACAGCCTGGATGCGGTCCCGGGGATCAATGCGGCATTTACAACACGGTACGGCGGCGTCAGCACGGGATACCTGTCGGAGCTGAACCTGGGATGCAGCCGCGGCGATGTGCCGGAAAATGTCTGGATGAATTACCGCAGGGTGATGCAGAGATTCGGCGGCAGTCTCGCTGATGTCGTGATGACGCATCAGGTACACAAGACGCATCTTGTAAAGGCGTCCCGGGAACTGACGCTGGGCGATGCGCTTGAGCGGAAAGTCAGAGATACAGACGGGCTGTATACGGATGAACCGGGGCTGATCCTGTCGGCGACATTCGCGGACTGCGTTCCGGTGTTCCTGGCAGACGGGCAGGGAAAGTGTATTGCACTGCTGCATTCGGGCTGGAAAGGGACGGCTGGCCGGATCGCGGAGCGCGGCGTGGAGGCGATGTGCGCCATGGGTAGCGCGCCGGAGCGGATCACGGCCGTGATCGGGCCCTGCATTTCGGGAGACAGGTACGAGTTCGATGCGCAGGGCGCGGAAGTTTTCAGAACGGTCTTTCGGGAAAACGAATGTTCTGCTATAATAACAAGAATTGATGCCGCGCATTCGCTGGTGGATCTGCCGGCCGCAGTCTGGTATACGCTGGTATCTGCGGGGGTCCGGCAGGAGAATATTCACTTTTCGGGCCTTTGCACGGTCGAAAATCAGGAGCATCTTTTCTCACACCGCGCGACAGGCGGGAGAAGAGGGAACATGAATGCGTTTGTGAGGATCTGCCGGTAGAAATGCTTTTCCTCTTTCATGAGACTGACCATAAGGAGAAAATGATTTGATAAACGTAACAGTCAAAGATATCGCGGAAGCGGTGAACGGGACCCTGCTCTGCGGTGATCCGGATACAGTAATTGAACACGTCGCCATCGATTCCCGTACGATGAAGGGCAATGATATTTTCGTCCCCATCATCGGCGCGAAGGTCGATGCCCACAGATTCATCGACGGCGCATTTGCAGCCGGCGCTGCAGCAACCTTCACCATGGAACACGATGCCATGGATGATCCGCATCCCTTCATCCGTGTGGAAGACACGGTCAGGGCGCTGCAGGAGCTCGGTGCCTGGTACAGGAGAAAATACACCGGCATGGTGATCGGCATCACCGGCAGCGTCGGTAAGACCAGCACCAGATCCATGATCATGGCGGCCCTCGGCGCTGCGCTGCGTGTGACCGGAACGGCGGGAAATAACAACGGACAGCTCGGC
>DFKM01000228.1 GCA_002373555.1 Lachnospiraceae bacterium UBA3645 | reverse complement strand
CGGGCAGATCCTCGGCTCGGGAGACATAAAACGCGCAAAAGAAGAATCCGTCAAGCTGACCGTCTTTTCCGTACTGATCTGTATGGGGGTCGGCGCATGTCTTTTCATAGCCGGCGGCTTCTTCCCGAAAGTCTACAATACGAGTGATGAGATCCGCGGGATCGCTTCCGGGCTGATCCGCATCAGCGCTGTCTGCATGCCCATTTATGCGTATACAAATGCATCCTATTTTACGCTGCGCTCCGGCGGAAAGACCGGGATCACATTCCTGTTCGATTCCTGCTATATGTGGGTGGTGACGGTGCCGGCGGCGTTCGTGCTGGCGCATTTTACCGGATTATCGCTGCTGGTGATGTATTTCCTGATCCAGATGCTGGATCTGATCAAGTGCGTGTCCGGCTACCTGCTGATGAAGAGCGGGATCTGGGCGCAGGACCTGACGGGAAGATGAGAGGCGCAGAAACAATAAATGAATGTAAACATAAATAAAGGGAAATAAAGAAAATATTGGAAAGTAAAAGAGAGTAAAAGAAAGCAATGGAAAGTATAAGCAGGTTATACAGTGCTTATTTCCCGGCAGAATTCATCATGATCACGGAACCCAGGATCAGCACCACGCCGGCAAGTTCCATTCCTGACAGCATCTGACGGAACAGCAGTACGCCGAGAATCGCCGCTGCGGCAGGTTCCACGGTCGCGATCTGTGCCGCGCGGGACGGCTCCATCATCCGTAGGCCGTTCGTGTAAAATGTGTACGAGCATGTGCCGGTGATGATCCCGTTGATGACGCAGATCACAGAGGCCGACGGCCTGGCAGCGATCAGAGAAATCTCTCCGGATGCGATGGTCTGTACCAGATAGAATACGGACGCGGTCATAAATGTATAGAGAATATTGGTATAGGAAGCATAGCCGCGGTTCAGTATGACCGTGGAAAAAATGCTGTACAGCCCGTAGCCCAGCCCGGCGCCGAGTCCCAGCAGCAGCCCGTTCACAGAGATAGAGAGCCCGCCGGAAGCCAGGCCGGATACAAGCGCGCAGCCGATGATGGAGAGCGCGATGCAAAACACTTTCTTTACGGTAACGTGCTCTTTGAAAACAAATGCAGATATGATCAGTACGATCGCCGGAGCGGTATAAAGAAGCGCAGCCGCAACGGCGATTTTTGTTGCGCGGATCGCAGCGGAATAGCACGAAGAGAAGAAAACGATGCTTAAGAGGCCGTTCGCAAGGAACAGGGGGAGATCCTTCAGACGAATTCTGAACATGGAGCGGTCCTTTATGCCGATGATCACGATCATGGACAGCACGGTGACCAGCAGACGGATGAGGATCAGCGGCCCATCTGTGATGCCCATACGGGAGATCACGGTGACGAAGGACGGATACATGCCCCAGAAAATGGCGGCGATAAGGACAAGAAACAGGGGTTTTCTGTTCATGAGAGACCTCGGAGAGATGGGGACAGGCGGCAGATCAGCCTGGAGGGTAATGGAGCAGTATCAGTAAACGAATATATACTATTTACGGAAGGAATGCAATGGGATTGTGTGCAATTACCTGATGGGAGGGAATCGAAGAAGTGACTTGCTTACCTGCAGAACGCATGCCGGGCAGCGAAAGCTGCCCGGTTTTTTCATCTACGCCGATAGAAAGGACAAATCTGTCACAATTCCCCTCTTTCTGTTAAATTGCTGAACTTGAAATAAGAAAGGAAACAATATAAAATACATTGGAAAATAAATCAACAGGAGATTACATATATGAAGGGTAATGTTATTGTCGGACAGTCCGGCGGACCTACCGCTGCCATCAACTCCAGCCTTGCAGGCGTATACCGCACCGCGCTCGACCGCGGCGCCAAGAAGGTCTACGGCATGCTTCACGGCATCCAGGGCCTGATGAATGAGAACTACATCGATCTTTCCGATCACATCCACACCAAACTGGATGCAGAGCTCTTGAAGAGAACGCCCGCCGCATTCCTGGGTTCCTGCAGATATAAGCTGCCGGAGATCCATGAGGATATGGAAACCTACAAGAAGATCTTCGCGATCCTCGACAAGCTCGAGATCGAAGCCTTCATCTATATCGGCGGAAATGATTCCATGGACACCATCAAGAAGCTTTCCGATTATGCGATCATCACCGGACATCCCTGCAAATTCATCGGATGCCCGAAGACCATCGACAATGACCTGGCGCTGACAGATCATACGCCCGGCTTCGGAAGTGCTGCGAAATTCATCGGCACCGCAATGAAGGAGATCATCCGTGACGGATTCTGCCTGGAGTATTCCAAGGGTATCGTGACGATCGTTGAGGTCATGGGAAGAAACGCCGGTTGGCTTACCGGAGCGACCGCGCTTTCCAAGGGCGAGGACTGTGCCGGACCGGATCTGATCTATCTGCCGGAGATTCCGTTTGACCTGAACAAGTTCTCTGAGAAGGTGAGAAATCTTCTGGAGATCAAGACTTCTGTCGTTGTGGTCGTGTCCGAAGGCATCAAGACGGAAGACGGAACCTATGTATGCGAGCTTGGCACGCCCATCGATTTTGTCGACGGATTCGGTCATAAGCAGCTGACCGGTACCGCATCCTTCCTGGCGAAGCATGTGGCGAACGATCTTGGCTGCAAGACCAGAGCCATCGAGTTCTCCACGCTGCAGAGATCCGCTTCCCACCTGGCCTCCCGTGTCGATATTCTGGAAGCCACACAGGTCGGCGGCGCTGCTGTCATGGCGGCTGATGAAGGCGATTCCGGCAAGATGGTCGTACTGAAGAGACTGTCTGACGATCCTTATCAGTGCGGAACCGAGGTGAAGGACGTTCACAAGATCGCGAACGGCGAGAAGCTGGTTCCCAGAAACTGGATCAACAAGGACGGCGATTATGTAACGGAAGATTTCGTGGATTATGTACGTCCTCTGATCCAGGGAGATGTTTCTCCGATCATGGTCGACGGCATTCCGAGACATCTGCTGACGCCCAAGGAGCTTTCTCACCGCAAAACGCCGGAAAAGAAGAATGAAAAGAAATGAGATCGTGATCCATCCGATCGCGCATATCGAGACAGACTTTCCGGAGAAATTCGGCGTGCCCAGGCAGAGCGGCCTGATCCCGTCGGTTTCCCGGATCGTTATGGAAGAAGAGTACAGGGTCCCTGAAGCATTCAGGGGCCTTGATGGTTATTCGCACATATGGCTGCTGTGGCAGTTCTCCGAAAGCGCGCGCGATACATGGTCGCCGACGGTCCGGCCGCCGCGGCTCGGCGGAAATGTGCGCAAAGGCGTTTTCGCGACCAGATCGCCGTTCCGGCCGAACAATATCGGGCTGTCCTGCGTAAAACTGCTTTCGGTAGAGATAGATCCGGTACTCGGGCCGGTGCTTTTTGTGAAAGGCGCGGATATGATGAACGGTACGC
Organism: Lachnospiraceae bacterium UBA3645; assembly: GCA_002373555.1. Classification (GTDB taxonomy): domain Bacteria; phylum Bacillota; class Clostridia; order Lachnospirales; family Lachnospiraceae; genus UBA3305. The sequence goes on along the minus strand of DFKM01000228.1, from coordinate 7,614 downwards.
CGATCATCGATATCAAGCCATATCATCCGGGCGCGGATTCGCATCCGGAGGCGGACGCGGGATTCACGAGTGAAAATGTGGATTACCGTGTGCACGTCAATGTGCCGGAGGAACTGCTCGGGAGAATTCCGGAGGAGAAGCGGGCGACGCTGATCGGTGCGCTCGCGGAAGACCCGAGACCGCCGTACCAGAGAGATCCCGAACGGGTCTACGGGATGAGCTTCCTGGAGTATGAAGTGAAATTCCGGGTGGAAGAAAAAGAGCTGTACGTTGTCGGGATTGAAAAAAGAACAACATAAAAAATGTCATCCTGAGCCTGCAGGCAGGCGCAGGATGACATTTTTATCTTTACTCGACTTGTGTGAGGCTTTTCGCCCGTGCGGGCTCCGCCACAAGGGAATAATTCGTATGATAGATCACGAACCCCGGCTTTCCGCCGGGCGTTTTCTTTACATGCTTTCGTTCGATATAATCGATCTCGACTTTGTCGGCGTTCCGTTCGGAGGAGTACGCCGCCGCCAGCGCGCCGGCCTCTTCGAATACTCTGTCGGGGAGCGTCTTTCCTTCGGTCTTGACGATCACATGCGATCCGGGGATCCCTTTTGCATGGAACCACCAGTCCCCGCCGTTGGCCAGCGAGAAGGTCAGCTCTTCGTTCTGGATATTGTTCTTTCCCACATACATATGAAAACCGTCCGAGGAAATAAAGTGCAGGGGCCGGCTCTTCGGCTCTTTTTTCGGCTTACTGCCTTTCCCCTGCGGTCCGCGCTTGCGTACATAGCCGGCCAGCTGCATCTCGGATTTGATCTGGGAGAGATCCCCTTCGTCCTGCGCGATATCGAGCGCCACCTGCAGTGATCGCAGATGCTCGATCTCCTCGGCAGTTTCCTTCACCAGCTCTGTCAGCGCCTCATTCGTTCTTTTCAGCTTGTTGTACTTTTCGAAGCATTTCGCCGCATTTTCACTGACAGACAGCGCAGGATCAAGCGGGATTACGATCTCCTTGTCATTGTCGTAGTAGTTCTGCGCGGTCATGCGGGAAGCACCGGGCTCCGCCTGCCAGCCGAAGGCCTGGATCAGTTCGCCGCGCACACGGTATTTATCCCGCTTCTCCGTGTCGGCCAGTTGCTTTTTCTGCAGTTCGTATTTCTTGAGATCGCGCTCCAGCACCGTCGTCAGGATCTTCCGCAGATCCTGGGATTTCTGCCGCACGCGCGTGATCACATTTTTCTCGGCATAGAAGGATTCCATGGCATGGCTGATGGACGGCACTTCTCTGGTCTCGCAGTCCGCGAAGACCTGCAGCGGAAATGCGGCATATTCCACCGGCTCCCCTTTCCGGTAGATCATGCAGGGGGCGAAACGATGCGCCCGGATGTCTTCCATACAGGCTTCAAAGGCGTCATAAAGCTTTCGTTTGCCGGCAGGATCCAGTGTGTTGACCGGCCTGTCGCCGTCAATTCCGCCGCGCTCGGACAGTTCCTGAGCCATCAGCGGACTGATGCCGGTGAGCGAGGACTGAAGTGCCTTCGCCGCAGGCATCGGCTTCGATTCGACGAGATGGAAGAAATCCAGCTCAGAGATGGTCAGCGGATCGAGCTTGTGCTGCGTATCCGGAATGAAATAAGTCCTTCCGGGCAGCACCTCCCGGACCGAGCTGACATTCCCGGAGATATGCTTGATCGAATCCAGGATCATATCATTTTCATCTGTAAAAATGATGTTGGAATATTTGCCCATCAGCTCGATGATCAGGTACTTCACCGCCGGATCGCCCATCTCATTCAGGTGTTCGACCTTGAGCCGGACGACACGCTCGAGCCCGGGCTGGGTGACTTCGCTGATGCGGCCGTTCCCGATGTGTTTGCGCAGCAGCATGCAGAAGCCGGGCGCCTGCGCGGGGGACTGTTTGTTTTTATCCGTAAAATAAAGCAGCGGAAGCGAAGCGTTTGCGGACATGAGCAGCCGGTACTGCCCGTCCCTTCCCTTCACTGTCAGGATCAGTTCGTCGCTCTCGGTCTGGGCGATCCTGCTGATGCGCCCGCCGGCGAGTTTTGTATTGATATCGTGCGTAAGGCACGCGACCGTCATTCCGTCTAAAGCCATTCTTTCACCTCTCTGAACGCGGATGGAACGTTTTTATATGTTATTGCTTTTTTTCTTGCATCAGAATATCAAATGAATTATAATTAAATTGCTATGTCCAGTCAACAGACGAAAAGCGTTGCTGGCACGGGAGAGTATTCTTATGGTAAAGAGCATGACCGGTTTCGGCCGGAGTGAATACCTGGACGAGAACGTCAGAATTTCAGCAGAGATCAAATCCGTTAACCACCGTTATCTGGAGCCCGGCATTCGGATGCCCAGACGCCTGAATTCCTTTGAGGCGGAGATCCGGAACTGGGTCAAGACCGTCGCCGCAAGAGGCAAGGTGGATCTTTTCATAACCTGTGATTCCTTCGAGAATGATTCCGAGGAAGTCCGGTACAATGCATCTCTGGCGGAAGGCTATTACGGCTTCATGAAAGAGATGAGCGAAAAGCTCGGCATTGAGAATGACATCACAGTATCAAAGCTTGCTTCCTTCCCGGATATCTTTACGATCGAAAAGAAAGATGAAGATATGGATGAACTCTGGCCGCTCATCAAAAAAACGCTTGATGAGGCCGGGGCGCAGTTCGTCGCCCAGCGCGAGATCGAGGGAGAACGTCTGAAGAACGATATCCTCGGGAAGCTTTCAGGCATGGAAAAGGAAGTGGCAGCGATCGAGGCGCTTTCCCCGGAGATCGTGAAGGAATACAGAAAGAAACTGACCGAGCGGATGCGGGAAGTCCTGGAAGGCACGCCCGTGGACGAGGCCAGGCTTCTGACGGAAGCAGCCGTATTTGCGGACAAGACCTGTGTGGATGAAGAGACCGTCCGCCTGTCCTCCCATATCAAAAGCATGCGGAATACGCTGATGACCGGCGATCCGCAGGGCATCGGACGGAAGTTGGATTTCATTGCCCAGGAAATGAACCGGGAAGCGAATACGATCCTGTCAAAGTGCAATAACATGGACATCTCCGCCACTGCGATCCACTTAAAAGGTGAGATCGAGAAGATCAGAGAGCAGGTGCAGAACATTGAGTAAAACGGCTGAAAAGAAAGGCGAACTGATCGTTGTATCCGGGTTCTCGGGCGTCGGCAAGGGAACCATCATCGGCAGAGCCATGCAGGCGAGAGACAACTTCGCGTTCTCTGTCTCCGCGACGACACGTGCGCCGAGAGAAGGCGAAGAGCACGGCGTGCAGTATTTCTTCCTTACAAGGGAAGATTTTGAACAGAAGATCGCCGCCGGAGAGTTTCTGGAGTATGCGGAATATTCAGGTAATTATTACGGTACGCTCCGGAGTTATGTGGACGATCTGATCAGCACCGGAAAAAATGTCGTGCTGGATGTCGATTACAGAGGCGCTTTTGCAATTGATGCGAATGATGCACGTGCACGGCTCATCTTCATCATCCCGCCGAGCGCGGAAGCGCTTTATGCCCGTCTGACAGGCAGAGGGACCGAGACTGAGGAGAGCATCATCAAGCGGATCAATCAGGCGATCACGGAAGCGGATCAGGCAGAGAAATATAACTGCATTCTCGTCAATGACGATCTGGATCGGGCGGTGGAGGATTTCCTGGCGATCGTTGACGATCCGGCACTGGACCGGCAGTTCTATGAGAAGAATCTTGCGTTGATCCAGCCGATCAAGTCCGGACTGAAGCAGATCCTGGAGGATCTGCGCGGACCGCAGGAGGGCGAACTGGAATAGATCCCGAAGAAGATCCGGGGCTCCGACACCGCTGAAAGACAGGTTCCGCAGTACTGTCGGAACAGAGGAAAATTGAAAAACAAGGGAATTATCAGGAGGAAAATATGATACATCCGTCTTATTTTGAACTTATGGATATTGTCAATAAAGATGTCAAGCCCGGCGAGGAGAAGGTCGTCACGAGCAGATATTCGATCGTGCTCGGCACCGCAAAGCGCGCCAGACAGCTTGTCGCGGCTGACAAAATGGAATACAACGGCCAGGTCGAGAAGCCGCTTTCCATCGCCGTCGATGAACTGAAGAACGGTGAGATCCACATCATCAAGCAGGATGAAGCGCTGCAGGATGAAGCGGATTTTGCTGAAGAGGAGTTCCTGGACGAGGACGAAGAGACGTTTGACGGCGAAGAGGAAGCACCGGCAGAGAGCGGAGAAGCCGATGAGTGACAAACTGTTCTTTATCTCGCTCGGCTGTGACAAGAACCGTGTGGATTCGGAAGTCATGCTCGGACTTGCCGCCGGCGCGGGCTACGAACTGACACAGGATGAAGCGGAGGCGGATTATATCATTGTCAATACCTGCTGCTTCATCGGCGATGCGAAGGAAGAGAGCATCAACACGCTGCTGGAAATGGCGCAGTATAAGGAAAGCGGAAGGCTGAAGGGTCTGATCGCCGCCGGATGTCTCGCCGAACGGTATAAAGAAGAGATCCTGAAGGAAATGCCGGAAGTGGACGCGGTCATCGGTACGGCGTCCTATCCGAAGATCATTTCCGTGATCAGGGAACTTGAAAAAGGAAATAAGGGAAGCATTCTTGCCGATCCGCAGGATACCGTTCCGGAAGTCACCGGACGCATCCTGACCACGGGCGGCTATTATGCATATCTGAAAATCGCGGAAGGATGCGACAAGCACTGCACTTACTGCATCATTCCGAAGGTCCGCGGCTCCTACCGCAGCGTCCCGATGGAGACGCTGATTGCCGAAGCAGCCGGTATGGCCGTACGCGGCGTGACGGAGCTGATCCTGATCGCGCAGGAGACCACGCTGTACGGGGTGGATCTGTATGGCAAAAAGATGCTGCCGGAGCTGCTCCGCAGACTGGCAGAGATCTCCGGCATCAAATGGATCCGGCTGCAGTACTGCTATCCGGAAGAGATCACGGAGGAGCTGATCGAAGAGATCCGGACGAATCCGAAGGTCTGCCATTATCTGGATATCCCGATCCAGCACGCATCGGACCGCATCCTGAAGAAAATGGGACGCCGGACGACGCTTGCGGATATCAAGGAGATCATCGCGCGGCTTCGGGAGCAGATCCCGGATATCGCGCTCCGGACGACCTTTATCTCCGGATTTCCGACGGAAACCGGGGAGGATCATGAGATCCTGATGGATTTCGTGGGTGAAACGGAATTCGACAGACTGGGCGTGTTCGCCTATTCCAGAGAGGAAGATACGCCTGCTGCGGAAATGGACGGCCAGATCCCGGAGGAAGTGAAGGAAGCCAGGCGTGACGAAGTCATGGAACTCCAGCAGGAGATCGCGTTCGAACGCGCCGAAGCGAAGATCGGAAAAGAATATGACGTGATCGTGGAAGGAAGTCTGCCGGATGAAGGCGTCTATGTGTGCAGGACATACATGGACGCGCCGGATGTGGACGGCTATCTTTTCATGCGGTCCGACATTTCCTATATGAGCGGAGATTTTACGAGAGCACGTGTGACCGGGGCCAGGGAGTATGATCTGGTCGGTGAAGACATGTGCCGTCAGGAGGAATTTTAATGAATCTGCCGAATAAACTGACATTGCTGCGGGTACTTATGGTCCCTCCGTTCGTTCTGTTTCTGCTTGGAGATTTCGGAATGACCGGAGATATCATTGCGCTGGTGCTGTTCCTGGCGGCCAGCTTTACCGATTATCTGGACGGACATATCGCAAGGAAATACCATCTTGTAACAAATTTCGGGAAATTTATGGATCCGCTTGCGGATAAACTGCTGGTCGGATCCGCAGCCATCTGCCTGACGGCGATCGGCAGGATCCCCGCCTGGGCGGTCGTGATCCTGATCGGCAGGGAATTCGTGATCAGCGGATTCCGGCTCATTGCCGCGGAACGCGGCATCGTGATCGCAGCGGGTTGGCTCGGAAAGATCAAGACGGTGGTGCAGATGGTGATGACTGTCGCGCTGCTGATCCATCTGGACATGCCGGTATGGCATACGCTGGAAGTGATCCTGATCTGGGCGGCGACCATTATGACGCTGTGGTCGCTGGCGGATTATATTGTGAAGAATAAAGCGGTGCTGGCGGAGACGGATTAAATCCCCCTTGCCGCATCTGTACAGGGAGAGGTTATGGAGCATCCGGAGGAAAAACTTGTCAGGCTTTTAAGGGAGCGCGGTCTTACCGTTACAACGGCCGAATCCTGCACCGGCGGCATGATTGCCGGCCGGATCGTTGACGTCCCCGGTGCATCCTGGGTCCTGAACCAGGGCCTTGTAACCTATTCCAACGAAGCGAAGATGCGCCTGCTGGGCGTGAAGGAAGCAACGCTTGCTGCCCACGGTGCGGTCAGCAGCCAGACGGCGGAGGAGATGGCGCTCGGTGCGCTCGCATCCGCGTCTGCCGATCTTGCGCTGTCGTCCACCGGCATTGCCGGACCGGACGGGGGCACGCCTGAAAAGCCGGTCGGTCTGGTGTATCTAGGCTGCGCCTGCCGCGGGATAGTATATATAAAGAAGAATCTGTTTGCCGGAAGCCGCGCCGAGATCAGAGAGGCTGCCGTCAATGCATCGATCATGCTTGCATTATCCGTGCTGGAGGGGAACGTATGAAATTCCTGAAGACGTATTATGTCGGCGAAGCCGCGAAGGATCTGTACGGCAGATTTCTGCGGGGCCTGAAAAAGGGAAAGGCGGATTTCGAGTGCTATGTCATCACCATAGCCGAAGATCCGCATGAACAGCTGGATATCATGCATGCGGAAATGTTCCTGTCGAAATATGTTCCGGACAGGGAGGAAAGGCTGATCGTCGGACTGGCCGCGGGGAAACCGGATGCGGTCAATCTGACAGCAAAAATAACGGAAGAAAGTGTCGCTGCGGGCTTTGGGGGAAGGCTCAGGGAGTTCCTTCTTGACAAAGCGGAAAGAGAGGGGATGAGAATACTGTAATGGCCGGAATTGCAATCACGGTCCTGCTCACGATATTAAAGATCATCCTGATCCTGCTGCTGGTGATCCTTGCGCTGGTGATCCTGGTGCTCGTTCTTCCGATCCGGTATGAAACCGCCGCCTGCGGAGACAGCCGCAAAGGCCCCCCCAGCCTCCACGCCAAAGTGCGGGTGTGTGCGCTCTTAAAGATCGTGAAGGTGAAAGCCTGCTTCAATGAAGGAACGCTTTCCTGGGCGGTCAAGATCTTTGGAAAGGCGATCATGTCCGGAAAACAGGAGATCCTGGATCTGAAGAAGGATGCCGCGGAAGCAGAGGAACTGTCAGCGGGCATCCCGGAACAGGCCGGGAACACGGAAGCAGAAGAGCAGTCGATAGAACCGTCGGAAACAGCTGCAGAAGTGACTGCGGAAGCGCCGCAGGAAGCTGTTGCTGCGGAAATGACGGATGCTGCGGCGGGGCCGGAAAAAGAAGAAACGATTCCTGCGGAGTCTGCGGAACCCGCGGCTTCAGAGGCTGACCAGCCGGCCGGCCCGGAACAGCCGTCTGCGAAGGAAATGGCAAAGCGCAGGAAAAAAGAGGAGAAGCAAAGGAAAAAGGAAGAAGCGGCAGCAGAACCCGGACAGAGCATCTGGG
>DFKM01000154.1 GCA_002373555.1 Lachnospiraceae bacterium UBA3645 | reverse complement strand
GGCTGACGTGATCCGCGCCGTACTTCCGCGCCACGTAGTCAATCACCTCCTGCCGCCGCTCGTAGCAGAAGTCCACGTCAATATCCGGCATGGTCACCCGCTCCGGGTTCAGGAAGCGTTCAAACAGCAGCTGGTACTTCAGCGGATCCAGCATCGTGATGCCCAGCGAATAGGCGACAATGGAACCGGCGCCGCTTCCGCGTCCAGGCCCCACCATGATGCCGTTTGATTTTGCGTAGTGGATGAAATCCCAGACGATCAGGAAATAGTCCACGAAGCCCATGTTTTTGATCACGGAAAGCTCGTAATCCAGCTGTGCGCGCACGGCGCCGTGATCATCCGGGTACCGTTTCCGGAGACCTTCATCACACAGCTTATTCAGATAGCTCCAGGAATCATACCCTTCCGGGACCTCGAAATGCGGCAGGTGCGATTCATGCATTTTGATTTCCACGCTGCAGCGCATTGCAATGTCATGGGTATTCTCGACTGCGTCCGGCGCGAAAGGGAACAGTGCCCGCATCTCTTCTTCGGATTTCAGATAATACTGTCCGCCTTCGTACCGCAGCCGGTTCTCATCCGACAGCTTCTTGCCGGTCTGCAGGCAGAGCAGGATATCATGCGCCTCCCAGTCTTCGGCCATGATATAATGCGAGTCATTTGTCGCGACAAGCGGGATCCCCAGCTCATCGCTCATCTTCATCAGGTAGGAATTGACTTTTTTCTGGGCGGGAATGCCGTGGTCCTGCATTTCCAGGAAGAAATTGTTCTCTCCGAAGATATCCCGGTAAGTCAGGGCCGCTTTGCAGGCCTCCTCATACATATCCCTGGACAGATTTCTGGCGACTTCACCGGCCAGACAGGCGCTCAGCGCAATGATGCCTTCGTGATATTTCCGCAGGACTTCATGATCGACGCGCGGCCTGTAATAATAGCCTTCCGTGAAGCCTTTGGAGACGATCTTCATCAGATTGTGATACCCGGTGTTGTTCTCGGCGAGCAGCACCAGATGATAATACCGCTCATCGCCCGCACCGGGCTCTCTGTCCAGCCTCGATCCGGGCGCCACATAGACCTCACAGCCGATGACCGGCCGGATGCCCGCATCCATACAGGCGGTATAGAAATCGATCACGCCGTACATGACGCCGTGATCCGTGATCGCCAGGGAATCCATCCCCAGCTCCTTTGCGCGTGCGACAAGCTCCCTGATCTTTGCGGAGCCGTCCAGAAGACTGTATTCCGTATGCACATGAAGAGGTGTAAAGGCCACTTTCTTTCTCCTTACCTGATTCCTACAATGTTTCCGCTATCTGTTTCAGCTTCCTCAGTCTGTGATTCACGCCGGATTTTCCGACCGGCGGGGAAAGAAGCTCCCCGAGCTCCTTGAGCGGAAGATCCGGATTCTCCAGCCTGACTTCGGCCATTTCCCGCAGGGGCAGCGGCAGCGAATCCAGTCCGACCGTATCCCGGATCCGTTCTATGCTTTCGACCTGCGACAATGATGCCGAGACCGTCTTATGCAGGTTCGCCGTCTCGCAGTTGACCGTGCGGTTGACATTTGCGCTGATGCCGCGCATGATCCGCACCTCTTCCATGGCCAGCCGGCTCTTATGGGCACCCGCCAGGCTCAGCGTATCCGCGATCCCTTCGCTTTCCTTTACATAAACGAGATTCGTCTGTTTTCTGACCGACGTCTTTGACGAAATGCCGAAGCCGTCCAGAATCTCCCGGATCTTCTCCGCGGTCTCTTCGCTTCCGCAGACGAATTCCAGATGCCAGGATCTGGCCGGGTCGCTCACCGAGCCGGAAGCCAGAAGCATCCCGCGCAGATACGCCTTCCGGCAGCAGCTTTTCTGCAGGATCTGCTCCTTCGGCGGCACCGAAAAATCCCGGAAGACGCCTTTTTTTGTCAGGTATCCTGTCCCCTGCAGGATCTTTACCGCAGCGTTTCCGTCCGTCACGGCGAGAAGGTAGGTCCTGCCCTTCCGTTCTTTGCCGGCTGTCACGGATACTTCCGGCACATATCCTGTTGACCGGAGGATCAGGACTGCCGCTTTTTTAATAATATTTCTGTTCTCGCTGGCGATCATCAGCATGATCCTGCCGCCCGGACCGAAGCCGGCTTCCCCGGCCGCACCCAGTATGGCGGACAGCTCCGCCAGTCTACAGTGACCGGCTGACGGGACGATCTCCGCGATTTCTTCCTTTACGGTTCCCGAAAAGGACATTTTCATCTCTCCTCAGATCTCCATTCCGTCTCCCAGGAATCGCACCTCGGGTTCCAGCAGCACGCCGGATTCTGCGAGAACCTTCTCCCGGACCGCACGCATCACATCCAGGACATCCTGTGCGGTGCCGTTCCTGTCATTGACAACAAAGCCGCAGTGCTTTTCGGAAACGCATGCACCGCCGATCCGGAAGCCTTTTAACCCGGCATCCTCGATCAGCTTGCCTGCGAAATACCCTTCCGGGCGCTTGAACGTGCTGCCCGCACTCGGATATTCCAGCGGCTGTTTGGATCTTCGTTTCTCTGCGAGCTCCTGCATATACGCCGTGATCTCTGAAATATCGCCGGGATGCAGCCGGAATGTTCCCGAAAGCGCGACCATGTCCTCATCCGCGATCCGGCTTCCGCGGTACCGCATGCCCAAATCGTCGCATTTCAGTTCCATGATATTTCCGTCTGCGTCCATCACTTCGGCGGAAACGAGCACATCTTTCAGTTCTCCGCCGTAGGCACCCGCGTTCATCCGCAGTCCGCCGCCCACGCTGCCCGGGATGCCGCCGGCAAATTCCAGCCCGGTCAGCGAATGCTTTCTGGCAGCTGCTGCCAGTGCGGCCAGCGAGGCCCCTGCCTCTGCCCGGAGCACATCGTCATAGCAGGTGATGCCGGACAGGCTGTCCGCAATATGGATCACCACGCCGTCATAGCCGTTGTCGCTGACCAGCAGATTGCTTCCGCGGCCGAGGATGAAATGCGCCGTACCGTTCTCCCGGCAGACCCGGATCACATTCCGGATCTCCTCCGCTGATGCCGGCTCCACGAATACAGAAGCTGGTCCGCCCGTCCGGAAGGTGGTATGGTCGGCCATCTTCTCATCTGTTCTTACCGAAGCCGCCGGCGCTGCCTTCCGGATCCGTTCCGTTATTTCCTGTTTCCTGTCTTCATTCATCATCGTTTATCTGTCCATGGATCTGATCATATTGTTCTGCACTCTCTTATAGAGCTCCTCCACCGCGTCATAGCCCATGCTCTTCTGACGATAGTTCAGGGCGGCCGATTCCACGATGATCGCGACATTCCGGCCCGGACGCACGGGGATCTTGTAGCAGGTGATCTTGTTCCCGAGATATTTTACATAATCCTCCTGGGATCCGAGACGGTCGTAGACGCGCTCCTTGTCCCAGTCTTCGAGCTTGATGACCATGTCGACATCCTGCTCCATCTTGATGCTCTGGGCACCGAAAAGCGCTTTGACATCGATGATTCCGACGCCGCGGAGTTCGATCAGGTTCTCGGTCACGGCCGGTGCTCTGCCGACGATCCTGGCATCGTTGATGCGGTGCAGTTCCACGGCATCATCCGCCACCAGTCTGTGTCCTCTCTTGATCAGTTCCAACGCGACTTCACTTTTACCGATGCCGCTCTCGCCCGCGATCAGGACACCCACGCCGGCGACATCCACAAGCACACCGTGAATGGTCTGCACCGGGCCGAGCTTCTCCTGCAGATACCGCAGGATGCTGGCGTATACATCAGAAGTAAAGTGTCTCGAAGCCAGCAGCGGCACCCTGTACTTTTCAGAGAGGATCAGCACTTCTTCCGAAGGCTCGTGCTCCCTGCAGTAGATCAGGCAGGGGATCTCCCGCTTAAACAGTTCTTCCATGACCGCCGTACGCTTTTCCGAAGAAAGCGTGCGCATGTACGCCATCTCCACGTTTCCGATGATCTGGATCCGGTTGTTGTCAAAATGTTCAAAAAAGCCCGCGAGCTGCAGAGCCGGCCTGTTGATGTCGGGGTGGCTGATGGAAACGGATTCCAGATCCACATCCGGGTTCAGGCATTTAAAATTCAGATCCCTTACGATCTGCGCCAGAGAAATGCTTTCCAAGACTGGTTCCTCCTCATATGATATTGCTTAACTGTCCCGCGCCGCTTGCTGTGCGCGCTTAAGTGTCAGTATCTTCCGGCATATCCGGGATCTCTCCGTCATGGAAAAAGGCGTATACGGATATGGCCGCGTTCTTATTGAATTCCGGGATGGCAAGGAGTTCTTCCACGCCGGCAGCTTTCATCGCGTCGATCCCGCCGAACGTCCGCATGAGCGCTTTTCTGCGCTTCGGCCCGACGCCCGGAATATCATCCAGGATCGAATGCACCTGTTCTTTGCTCCGCAGATCCCTGTGGAACGTGATCGCGAACCGGTGCGCTTCATCCTGAATCCTCGTGATCAGCTTGAAGGCTTCCCCGGATGTATCCATCGGAACTTCAATATTATTATAGAAAAGACCTCTCGTTCGGTGATTGTCGTCCTTGACCATGCCGCACACGGGGATGTCGACCCCGACTTCCGCGAGGGCTTCCAGCGCGACGTTCACCTGTCCCCTTCCGCCGTCCATGAGGATCAGATCCGGGAAACTCGCGAACTTCCCGTATTCCACCGGCATGCCCTTTTCTTCAAGCGCTCTGGTCTCTTCCATTCCATGCGTAAAGCGCCTGATCAGCACTTCCTTCAGCGAGGCATAGTCATTCGCGCCGATCACCGTTTTGATCTTAAATTTCCGGTAGTCGTTCCGTTTCGGTTTCCCGTTCTCATAGACCACCATGGAAGCAACGGATGCAAAACCGGAGATATTGGAAATATCGTAAGCCTCCATTCGGACGACGTCGTTCAGACCGATCAGATCCGCCAGTTCTTTGACAGCACCTTTGGTCCGCGCTTCCTCCCTCCGGATCTTTTCCCGGTCGCGCGTGAGCGTGATCTTCGCATTGTTCTCCGCCAGCTCCATCAGGCGGTGCTTTTCTCCGATCTTCGGCACCCTGATCGTGACTTTATGTCCTGCTTTCGCAGACAGCCATTCGGTGATCGCCTCCGTATCCTCGATCTCTGCCGGGAGGAAGATCTCCGACGGCATGAACGGGGTGCCGGAATAGAACTGTTTGACGAAGCCCGACAGGATCTCTTTCGTATCATCGCCTTCGGCGACCCGGACATGAAAATGATCCCTGCCGATCATCTTTCCCTGCCGGATGAAGAAGATCTGCACGATCGCGTCTTCACCCTCTACAGCAATACCGACGAGATCCCGGTTCTCACCGTTCACATCCGACAGTTTCTGCCGTTCGGATAACCGCTGGACGGAATAATACTGTTCCCGCAGTGCGATCGCTGCTTCGAAATCCATCCGTTCCGCTGCCTGCTGCATCTTCGTGGAAATCTCGGTCAGGAGTTCGTCATACTTGCCGTCCAGGAAATCCTGGGCTTTCCGGATATGCTTCCGGTATTCCTCCGGTGTGATCTTCCCCTGACAGGGCGCATCACACTGGTGGATATGATAATTCAGACAGGGACGGTCCCTGCCGATATCCTCCGGCAGCTTTCTCGCGCAGTCGCGGATCCGGAAAAGCTTATGCGTCAGACTGATCGTATCCCGGACGGCCGTGGCATTCGTATACGGGCCGTAATACTTCGAATCATCTTTCTTGATCCGCCGGGCCAGCAGGATCCTGGGAAATTCCTCGCCCACGGTCACGCGGATGTACGGATACCCCTTGTCATCCTTCAGCATCGTGTTGTATTTCGGACGGTGCTCCTTGATCAGGTTGCACTCCAG
>DFKM01000054.1 GCA_002373555.1 Lachnospiraceae bacterium UBA3645 | reverse complement strand
AGGGTCTTCCCCGTGTTGAGGAGCTGTTCGAAGCCAGAAAGCCCAAGGGTCTTGCGATCATTTCCGAGATCGGCGGACAGGCGGTGCTCAAGGATACCAAGAAGAAGAGAGAGATCGTTGTCACCGATCCCGAGACCGGTGCGACAAAGACCTACCTCATCCCTTACGGATCCAGGATCAGGATCGAAGACGGTCAGATGATCGAGCCCGGCGATGCGCTGACGGAAGGTTCCGTCAACCCGCATGACCTCCTGAAGATCAAGGGCGTCCGCGAAGTACAGGATTACATGATCCGCGAGGTACAGCGTGTCTACCGTCTGCAGGGCGTTGAGATCGATGACAAGCATATCGAGGTCATCGTACGTCAGATGCTGAAGAAGGTCCGCATCGAAGAGAGCGGCGATTCCGATATCCTGCCCGGCACATCCATGGATGTTCTGGACTTCGAGGACATGAACGAAGCGCTGATCGCGGAAGGCAAGGAGCCTGCGGAAGGCAAGCAGATCATGCTTGGTATCACCAAGGCTTCCCTGGCCACCGATTCCTTCCTGTCGGCCGCATCATTCCAGGAGACGACGAAGGTACTGACCGAAGCCGCCATCAACGGTAAGGTCGACCATCTGATCGGACTGAAGGAGAACGTTATCATCGGTAAGCTGATCCCCGCCGGAACCGGCATGAAGCGCTACCGCGACGTGAAACTGGATACGGACGGCAGCGATCTCTTTGATGATGCGGAAGCGGAAGCCGAAGAGGCGGAAGCAGATGTGAACGCTGAGACCGAAGAAGAAACCGAAACGCTGCAGGAAGCGGAGGCCGAGGTGACAGAGGCCGAAGCGGAAGCGGCAGAAGACAATGAATAAATAACTATGGACAGGAGCTGTATACCGTGGTATGCAGCTCTTTTTTTGCCGGTACCCGCGTCGGGGTTTCCTGCAGTGATCATCTGCGGAAGATCTGTCCTGAAAATCGTTACAAAAATGTAAGAAATTGAATTAAAAATGATTGTTGTAAACGCCCCGGATTTCCTTTATACTATTATTCGTATGTGTCGGAGGACAGGTTATGATCGCCATCATTGACTATGACGCCGGGAATCTGAACAGTGCCTATAAAGCGCTCGTTCATCTGGGAAAGGAACCGGTGATCACCAGAGAAAGAGAAGAGATCCTGGCAGCGGATCATATTATTCTGCCGGGCGTGGGTGCCTTCGGAGAAGCCATGAAGCAGCTCCGTTCCTTTGGCATTCCCGAAGTTCTTCATGAAGCTGTGGATAAAGGCATCCCGCTGATGGGCATCTGCCTTGGCATGCAGCTTCTTTTTGATGACAGCGAAGAAAGTCCCGGCGCATCCGGCCTGGGGATCCTTAAAGGGAGGATCGTAAAGATCCCGGACACACCCGGACACAAGATCCCGCACATGGGCTGGAATTCTCTGGAGATGCAGAAAAAAAGCCGGCTGTTTACCGGCCTGGCGGAAGGAACGGAAGTCTATTTTGTTCATTCTTATTATCTGGAGCCGGCTGAGGAGGAGATCGTTGCGGCCAGAACGCAGTACGGCGCCTCCATGGCAGTGGCTGTGGAGTCCGGCAGCGTGTTCGGCTGTCAGTTCCATCCGGAAAAGAGCGGAATCCTGGGACTCCGGATCCTGGAGAATTTTGTCGGTCTGTAAAAAACTGCCGTGCGAGGTACAGCATGCTGAAAAAACGTATCGTTCCCTGCCTTGATGTGAAAGACGGCAGGGTCGTCAAAGGTATCAATTTTGTCTCTCTGCGGGATGCGGGAGATCCGGTGGAAACGGCCGCGGCATATGACGCAGCCGGCGCAGATGAACTCGTATTCCTGGATATCACCGCCTCCTATGAACGGCGTGATACGGTCGTAAATATGGTCAGCCGCGTGGCGGATCAGGTGTTCATTCCGTTCACGGTCGGCGGAGGCATCCGTACCGTGGATGATTTCCGGAAGATCCTGCGGGCCGGCGCGGATAAGATCTCGGTCAATTCCGCCGCTGTAAGCAATCCGCAGCTGATCTCCGAGGCCGCTGAAAAGTTCGGCGATCAGTGCGTGGTCGTCGCGATTGACGTGAAAAAACATCCCGACGGAAGATACACGGTGTACGTCAAAGGCGGACGGGAGGATACCGGTCTGGATGCGCTCGAATGGGCGGCGAAGGTCGAGTCCCTGGGCGCCGGAGAGATCCTGCTGACCAGCATGGACAAGGACGGGACGAAAGACGGATATGATCTGGCGATCACGAAAGCGGTCGCCGATACAGTAAAGATCCCGGTCATCGCTTCCGGCGGTGCGGGAACGAAGGAGCATTTTTACGATGCGTTTGCGGAAGCCGGCGCGGATGCCGCGCTCGCAGCATCGCTGTTCCATTATAAGGAGCTGGAGATCAGCGACCTGAAGAATTATCTTGACGGAAGAGGCATTCCCGTAAGGAAACTCCTCCGGAAATGAAGGAGACGGTTCTGCCATGGCAGCAATTGCAGGAGAATGGCTGAAGGTGCTGGCGCCGGAATTCCGGAAGCCGTATTACAGAAAACTGTATGAGACGGTGAAGGCCGCTTATGAGAACGGCCCGGTCTATCCGCCGCCGCAGGATCTTTTCAGCGCTTTTGAGCTGACGCCTTTTGATAAAGTGAAGGTCGTGATCCTGGGACAGGATCC